>NZ_RJNJ01000007.1:0-99815 GCF_003943825.1 Streptococcus oralis | reverse complement strand
CCATTATCAAGATTTGGTTTTGGATAATGAAGAACTAGTGAAACTTTCCTATTCTATAGGGGCTTCGAAAGAGGAGATTTTCCCCTATTATCGAGGTGTTCTGTCTCATCTCAAAGTTATTGCTTCAGAGGGAGTTCCCTTTTATCGTGCAGTTGATGTCTTTGCCCTGGGAGTTCTTTATAGTGATCGTAAGGAAGAGTTTTTGGATGATTTGAAGGCTATTTATGAGCAGATGGACCACACAGATGGCTTGATTGAATACTACATGGTTTATCTATTTCATGATAAGATAGTCCCTTTCCATTCGATTTTAGAGTATCAAAATATGATTGAAGACACTTATGAGAGTGTAGCCAAGGCACAAGGTTTCTGGTACTATAGCCACTCAGATGCTCCGTGGTATAATAACCACACCAAAGATACCTATAAAGGATACTGGAGTTTTGACACCGCTGCAACCTGCAAGATCAAAGGGATTTTCGACGAACGCTTGAAAGACCTAGAGTACTTTCCATATGACTTGTTGGTGCAGGGAGAGTAGGTTGAAAATTGGAGTTAACACATGATAAGAGATAAACACAAAGATCAATCGTATTTTGAAAAGCGTTTGGATCGTGTACAAGAACGCTTAAAAAGGAAAGTGAGTAAAAGTAAAGAAGTTCGGAAAGATTTTCTAGAAGTCCATTACCAATTTTTGGTTCAGTTCAATGAAGAACTAGTAAAACTTTCCTATTCTATAGGGGCTTCGAAAGAGGAGATTTTCCCCTATTATCAAGGGATTCTTTCCAATTTGAAGCTCATTGCCTCAGAGGGAGTCCCATTTGACTTGGCAGTTAACATTTTTGCCTTGGGAGTTCTCTATAGTGAGCGCAAGGAAGAGTTTTTGGATGATTTGAAGGCTATTTATGAGCAGATGGACCACACAGATGGCTTGATTGAATACTACATGACCTATCTATTCCATGACAAGATAGTTCCTTTTCATTCGATTTTAGAATATCAAAATATGATAGAGGACACTTATGAGAGTGTAGCCAAGGCGCAGGGTTTCTGGTACTATAGCCACTCGGATGAACCTTGGTATGGGACACATAAGTATGACAATAGAGGTTATGATGGCTACTGGAGTTTTGACACCGCCGCAACCTGCAAGATCAAAGGAATCTATGACGAACGCTTGAAAGACTTAGAGTACTTCCCATATGACTTGTTAGTCCAAGAAAACTAAGAAAACTGGGTTTCCACCCAGTTTTTATCAAACAGGTAGTCTCCTTTTTCTTTACGTTAACACAGTTATTCTTAACACGGCCACCCACAGCAAGGCTGAGGTCCTCAAGCAAAGAGGGGTTATATCGGAGGTAAATAAAATGGTATTAACAATAGAGCCATTTGGGCATGCAGAATATGAAAATATCAAGCTTTTAGAAAAACGATTTGATATCAAACTTCCAGTTGACTATAAAGAATTTTTAGTCACACAAAACGGAGGAAGGAATTCATCTTATACATTTGAAAATTCAATTAAGATTAATCAAATTGATGAAGTTATTAACATTGATACTATGTTTGGTATAAATACTGGAATTAAAAATGCAGATATAGAACAGTGGACAGAAGAATATCGTAATGATATTTTTGAACATTCCATTATCATTGGAGACACTATTCAGCACGGATTTCTACTATTTTGGCAAAGTGGTGATGCTAACGAAGGCTTATATTATTGCGACGATACGTATCAATTAGAAGCCTCAAGAGATGAGAACAATGCCTATTTTTTAGCTAAAACATTTTCAGAATTTACGGATTTGATACAGAACTAAGGGTACAATTGAAGGAATTATCTGAATAGATTTTCCCTTAGATTGACAAATTGATGTCAAACAACTTCAAAGAAATTTGAATCTTCTACAAAGTAAAGGACTACCTTTGTATCCAAACCAAGGTGCAACTCAGGAACTATGGGAACGTTTTTACAATAAATTAGATTGAGGTATAAAAATGGATGCAACAAAATTAAATCAGCTATCATATATTTTATATTCTGAAAGCAATGCTGAAGCTGTGAAACTAGTTAAGTCTATTGATAGTGAAGATGAACTTTTTGTCTTGCTTGATAATTATAACTGGGATAATGGTTTTGAAGTGCCAGAGGCAATTATTAATCATCCTAAATGCACTCTCTCTGTTGCCTTATTAGCTTTTCATCGAGCAGACGGTATACAATATTTACTTGAAGGAGAGGCTGTTTTTGCAAATCGCTTATCGCAATCCTGGGAAAATTTTATAAAGGAAGTTTATGATAAAATTTTGAGAAAGCAATATCCCAATGGAAGTATCTCTTTTCAACCTGAAATAACAAAAATTCAGAAGTTTAAATTAAATAAGTTGAATTCCAATCTCGATTCGTTTATTTTAGACGGAGTATTAGGAAAAGATTTACATATTCGTCTTTAAAATTAAGAATAACGATACGATAGCTCGCTTTAAATGGATGCGGAAACCTATTGACTTGATCCCAGCAGGTAAATACCTAAGTGGTTTGGCTAAGACAGGAAAGACTGCAGGTCTCATCGCTGTTAGACTAGTATAAAAACAGCAGTGAAGGAAGACATCGAACAAGGTGCTAAAACTTTTGATACCTTTAAAGGGTTCTTGAAAGGAACGCTTCATTAAATGATGTTCCTCCTAAGAAAGTTTTAGTAAGGATAGATACTGTTTTTGAAGAAGGTTCTGTATCAGTCAGACTAAAAATGTTTAACGTACGCTATCAAATTGAAGGAGAGCCATTTCGAATTAAGCAGATAAGGAATAAACCAGGAGATTAAAAATGTTTGAAAATCAATTAAGTCAATTGTTTAATGATATAGCAAATAATGTAAATCGTATTATTCCAGTAACTTGGAATGATTTATACTTTAATATTGAGTTAAAGGAAGGGGACGGAGAAGTTTTATTTTATTTTAATACGAAAGAAAATCCTGAAAAATATATTTTCTCACATGATATACCAGTAATTTATGATATTCCATTTTCTGAATATATGGATACTTTTAATCAATTAATGAGCATTTCTAGAAACATTTTAAAGGTTTTAGAAGATAATAATCAACCTAAATGGTATGCAATGGTTTTAATAGTGAAATCTCGGAAACAATTAAAGGTTGAGTTTGATTATACTGATTGGTTTGCTAGTCCGTTTACCTCGAATCAAAGGCTGTCTTTTTTTAAATATAAATATTTAGGAGAAGAACCTGAAAATAATGATTTACTTCAACTTTTTAAAGAAATGGAAGAATATCAAAACAAAAGTTAAACAACTATTACAAAGGCTTGAGAGACCTAGAGTACTTCCTATATGACTTTCTAGTCCAAGAAAACTAATCTTGGATTTGAAAGGTGGATTGATTGAAAGGGGAAATGAATGGAAACGGAAAATACAGTGTCCATTTGGATTGGAAATTTTGCAGATCAATCTCAATTAGACCATTATTTGCAGATACGCTATGATGAGGATGGAGAGGCAGTTCCGTCTCAATTCTTAATAGAGAATGGCATTGATTTGGATGATATTGATGACGATTGGCTAGAAGCTCAGGTTGATGATAGGAATCACTCAAATCTCGAACAGATGTTGAAAGGTGCATCTTATGAACAGACTATTCTTCGAAATTTAAAAGAGGAAGGAATCAAAACGGTTATTCCTCCAAGCAACACCATCATTTTGCTTTACAATTATGATTGTAGTGGCAATAAAATAGTAATAGAAAATATAAGATTTATCGGAACTGTTAGATATAAGGAGACTTAGTCTCATTATTGCAAGATAATAGAATCAATTATATGGTATACTTCATTAATGGGAGCTCTTTATGAAGATACTTTAGAGGTGAAAAATGATATTTGAAAACGAATTTTCAGCTAAACAAACAGACATGATTCAGTTGGCATTAGAATATGCGGATATGGTAGAGCAAAAGGTTGATACTGTGTACATATATGGTTCTAATGAGAAGAATTCATACAGTTTTAACATATTTTATATTTCTGAGAATAAAATTTTTACTATGCGTACATTGCCAAGGAGAAACTTTGATGATTTAAACAATCTAATTTTCCATGTCTTAAAAATAGGAACCGATGACGTTAAAGAGTTAAAGAAAATTTGTGAGAAGTATAACCAGCCAATGCCTACGCAGATAAAATTGATTTATGATAATAAACAGAATAAAGTAAAGGGAAAGTATTCCTATGATTTATTCTATTCTAATTCAGATACACTAACCTCGGGCAATATTTTTGAACAATGGTACAATGAAGTAAAAGACGAGCAACTTTAGGAGAAGAAGATGACACAATTTGAAGATAAATTTATGGAAGTTCAGGCTAGCATGATTTCATTAGCAATGGAATATGTCCAAAATCAGGCAGAGAAAATATATATTTATTGTATTTCTGAAGAAGCATTGCAATCATATAAAGTTTTTTATAAGATTAATGGTATTGTAATTGAAATGGATAAAGTTAATGAGGTTGTGGCAAAAAAAGTAGATGATTCAGATAATATGGCATTCGCTCTATTGAGATATGGAGCTGAAGATATACAAAAATTGATTGATGTTTGCCAAGAATATAATCGTGAACATCCAACTGAAATGTGGTTGATTTATGATGCTCAGAAAAATAGTCTTGACAGTCGTTATAGCTATGAAGGACGTTATGACAAGGATGAAGAATTGCTTCCACGTCTCGAGTTTGAAAAATGGTTTGAGGAAGTAAAAGGCGAGAAACTTTAGGAGAAGAAGATGACACAATTTGAAGATAAATTTATGGAAATCCAGGCTAGCATGATTTCACTAGCAATGGAATATGTTCAAAATCAAGCAGATAAAATTTTTATTTATTGCGTTGCGGATGGTTTTTATAGGTTTGATGTGTTTTTTAAAACTAATAATCATTATCTGGATAGAGATGAGATTGCGAGTTACCTTCCTAATGAAATAGATAGTTCAGATGAAATTCAGTTTAGTCTATTAAGGATTGGGGCACAAGATATAGAAAGAATGGTTAAGCTGTGCCAAGAATATAATCGCGAACATCCAACTGAAATGTGGTTGATTTATGATGCACAGAAAAACAGCCTTGATAGTCGCTATAGTTATGAGGGTCGTTATGACAAGGATGAGGAATTACTTCCACGTCTCGAGTTTGAAAAATGGTTTGAGGAAGTAAAAAGTAAGCAACTGTAGGAGAAGAAGATGGCACAATTTGAAGATAAATTTATGGAAATCCAGATTGACATGGTTTCATTAGCTATGGAATATGTCCAAAATCAAGCAGATAAAATTTTTATTTATTGCGTTGCGGATGGTTTTTATAGGTTTGATGTATTTTTTAAAACTAATAATCATTATCTGGATAGAGATGAGATTGCGGGTTACCTTCCTAATGAAATAGATAGTTCAGATGAAATTCAGTTTAGTCTATTAGGAATTGGGGCACAAGATATAGAAAGAATGGTTAAGCTGTGCCAAGAATACGGTCGTGAACATCCAACTGAAATGTGGTTGATTTATGATGCACAGAAAAACAGCCTTGATAGTCGCTATAGTTATGAAGGACGTTATGACAAGGATGAGGAATTGCTTCCTCGTTTAGAGTTTGAGAAATGGTTTGAGGAAGTAAAAGACGAGGAACTGTAGGAGAATAATATGACACAACAAGATCAATCGATTATCTCCCCTTTGCCAACCGATGCGCTATTACAGGAAAGAGAAGTTGCGTGGAAAGTTCGACTACCTGACGATTATAAGAATTTTATAATGAGAAAAAATGGTTTTCGTCCTTCTAAAAATTTATTTTCTTTAACAAATAGGTCCTTTTTGATCGAGCGATTCTTGTGTGTGTTAGAGGATTCAAAAAACAATCCACTTGGTATCTATGATATTGATGTTGTAATGTCCCAACTGGATGAACGTTTGTTTGTCCATGAAGATATTTTGGGGTTTGAGTTGGTCCCCATAGTAGCATTGTTTGGCGGTGACTTTGTTTGTTTAAACTATATTGAGAATCCCGAAAATCCAAGCATTTGTATCTGGTACCACGAGGAATCCTACGATCTGGAGCCTGCTATAGAGTTTGTAGCGAATAACTTTACAGAATTTTTAGCTATGTTACAGGATTAGTGGTGTGATGCATATTGATTTAGCAAGAATACGAAGAAATCATTAAAAGACTGATTGACGTAAGGATTCTCAGATGTAAGGTGGATACAATGGTAGAATATGAAAAATATAATCTAATAGTAAATGATAAAGTTGTAAAATGTTTTAAATTTGAAATCCGAAATATAATTGAACACGGTGACGAGTTTATTGTTTTATTGGAGATTCCTTTTGATAATGATATTGAAAAAAATAACATTTTAAGAGTTGCTGCTAGTGGAAATGTAGTTTGGACGATTGATAATAGTGGATACAGTAATAATATTTATCCCTTTGAACAGATGACTTTGCGTGATGGTTGGATTTATGCGACTGATTTTCATGGTAGAAGATTAAAAGTCGATATAAAAACGGGGAAAACAGTTGATATGACTCTATCAAAGTAATAGAAGTTTGAGAATTTCGGAAATATGTGGAGAACCTATAAATGAGTGAACTTTACTTACCAATAAGAGAGAGTCTAGGCTATCAGAATGTCAAGCAAGTGTTAGAGAAAGTTTTTTCGATAGATCTTGATACGATTGCCATTCATGAAGGAGAAGATGAAAATTTTAATTTTCCATTCGCGTATAAGGGTTATCATATGACGATGGGGATATCATCAACCGGTAAAAATAGGCAATTGGAAGCTGGAGAGGGTGGCTTGTTCAACATTTGGTTCACCCAAGCTGATGAGCAGAAATTTTCCATTACCTTTTTATCCAAGATAATCGATGATAAGAGCCTAAAAAGAGTGTATGGACGTGATAAAAAGTCAGTTGAACACACCTTGCAGATATTGAAAGACTTTCTAGATTCAGATAGAGCAGAAGTTATATTAAAGAATTGACCAAATAGATTTTAAAGAAATGATGTCTTTGAGGAGAATAATATTATGGAATTAAATGAAACCGAGAAGTTTGCTGTAGAAACGAGCCGAATGATTCGAACTTATTTTGGGAATAAGATGGATTCATCTGGCATTTATGATGTTATTGAAGAAGCTAATCATCACGAGTTTAAAATTGATTTTAAGGCTTACGATTACTTTACTATTGAATTTGATTATGAGAATGATCTCTGTGAGTTTTTCATTGTCTTAACGAAAGAAGTGAAATTATCCCTTACCAAAGAGCCTGCTGTATATAGCCAGATAACAGATTGGGATAGTTATTTAAAAGGAATCAAGGATGAGCTCGAACTCCGAATTCCGGATAAGTTTTTAAAAGCCAAGGGCTGGTTGTAAGAGAAAAGGAGGAATCGAATGGAAGATAATAAAATGCTTCGACTAGCAGAAGAGACGAGAGAAAAAATCAAAAGTGTATTTGGTGATCGCATCACCGAGCCAAAAATCGTAGACGTAGTTGAATATCCACAGTACAGGGCTTTTAGGCTTGAATTTATAGCGTATGATTATTTCTTTATGATGTTTAACTATGAAGCTGATTTTTGTGGATTTACAATCTCTATTGGTGATCGCTACGGTGCTTCTTTGAACAAAGGGAATAAGCCAACTTTTTATAGTGAGATTAGAGACTGGGACAAATACTTGAAAGAACTCATGATTGAAGTTGAGTCCCGCATTCCTGACAAGTTTTTAAAAGCCAAGGGATGGTATAAAAGAAGAGGGATATTACAATGTTTGAAAACCAAATGGATATTTTAGCAGATGAATTTTTTGATATAGTTAAAAGAGTATTTAAAGATAGGATTGATGATATAGTGTTTGATGATATAGCTGATGAACCCAATCATCAAACTTTTAAATTAGACTTTAAGGCATATGATTACTTTACTATTGAATTTGATTATGAAAATGACATGTGTGAGTTCTTCATTGTTTTAACGAAAGAAGTGAAATTATCCCTGACTAAAGAACCAGCTGTATACAGCCAGATATCAGATTGGGATAGTTACTTAAGAGGAGTTATGGATGAGCTCGAACTCCGGATTCCGGACAAGTTTTTAAAAGCCAAGGGATGGTTGTAAGTGGAAAGTGGATAGATGTATGGAAACAAACAAGATGCTAGAACTCGCGAAAGAGACTCGAAAGAAAATAAGGGGAGTCTTTGGCGAAAGAGTTGACACGATTGCTGGTTATGATTATGTTGAGGAACCTAATCATCAAACTTTTAAATTAGACTTTAAGGCATATGATTACTTCGCGATTGAATTTGATTATGAAAATGACATGTGTGAGTTCTTCATTGTTTTAACGAAAGAAGTGAAATTATCCCTGACTAAAGAACCAGCTGTATACAGCCAGATATCAGATTGGGATAGTTACTTAAGAGGAGTTATGAATGAGCTCGAACTCCGGATTCCGGACAAGTTTTTAAAAGCCAAAGGATGGTTGTAGTCTGAAACTTTTAGAGGAGAACAGAAACAATGTTTAATAGAGAGCAAGAACGAACGGAGCTTTTAACGGAGATTCAAAAACGAGGATATGATAGTTTGAGATTTTCTATTTTCAATGACCATGGTCCCTGGGAGTGGGAAACGAGAATTGAACTCAATACCCAAACTCATAAGTATGAGGTATATCTAACAAGGGATAGGGCTGGAAAAGGAAGAGTTTTTGAGTATTCTGATTTTCCTAAAGCAAAAGAAAAATTTTTAGAGTTGTTAGACCATACTGTTTCAAGAAATAAGTACTATATTTCCAATGGCTGGGGGCCACAATATCCTTCTCCACTATGGGATAAACTAGATATCGATATCGAATCTTTGAAAAATATAGTGGAAAAGGAGATTAAAGAAAGAGGTTTTGAAAGCTTGTCTTATGTCTTGTTTGATGAAGATAGCAGTCAACCTTGGGCAACACATTTGTTTTTTAAAAATGGCAAATTTCAAATTAACAGTAGGGATGAACGCTCATATATTGTGGGGAAAACATGGGAGTTTGATACGATGAAGGAAGCAAAGGATGAGTTCTTTAAGTTTCTTAGTCAAACAGTTCATGCGGAACAGTTGGCTAATGAACTTGGTTTATCGCACCCCTATCCTTCGCCACTGTGGGACGAGGAAGGAAAATGAGTCAGTTAGAGAAGTGTTCTTAGAATCAGTTTAATTGAGCTTTTTTTAAAATGAATAAGATGCTTTCAAGGGAGTTTATCAAATAGTTAAATTTAGAAGCTGTCTACAACTGCGTCAGTATTTTTTAGTAATGATTGTAAACATTAGTGAGGAATAAGATGATAAAACATATAAAAGATGAATTAACAGAGTTGCTATTAAAAATTGGGGAAACAAATCTGAATCAGTCGGATTTATTTACAGAAGAAAAACCATCTCTATTCTTACCGGAAGGGCGTACTATTTATTTAGAGGGCGATTATTACTACATTGTTGGTGTCGAACGTGGCAAAATAAATTCTGAGAAAAAATTTGATAATAAGGAAGATATTCTTTATTATCTTTTGCAATCATATGTTACTAGAATAGCATCAAAGAATGCATGGACGAATGCTAATGGAGATTTTGAACGTTATAATAGCCTTCTTCAAGAAGAACAAATTCGCTTATTTAGTATAATTGATCCTAAGTATGGAGAGAGAAGAAGGAAGGAAGCAACCTCAAAATTTCTCTTTACTTAAAGAGTCATAAAACTAACGTAGAAACTACAATGACAAAAGAAGAGTTACTTGCTTTTTTAGAGTCTAATCGAAGTAAGCTTAAATATCATACAGTCTATCTAAACCAAAAAGCATTAGAGCAGTTTGCAATAGGGTATTATCTGGATTCGAAATCAAATAAATTTCTGGTGTATGAAGTGACAGAACGCCAGAGTTTGATAGAAATTGCGTGCTTTAAAAATGAAGAAGAGGCTATCGAGGAAGTTTATGATATAGTCAAATATAGATGCCGAATATAAACTCGGTTTCCATTGATGAGTAAAGAATATTTTGGAGCATGACATGATGACCAATTTAAAAGAAGAACTGACGAATTCGTTATCTGACTTAATAGTGTTTCTATCAGATTACAAGGAAAAAATTAATGTTAATAATTTCATAGGTATCCTTGAGGAAATGCAGTTTATCCTACAAAGTATAGGAACCCCCCAGGTACCAGCAGAAACGATGATCCACCTACAGAAAAGGTACAAAAGTATGTTTTTCCCAAGAGATGGTTTATCGGATTTTTATGTTTTTGACTCGGACGCTGCATACATGAAAAGAAAAAATGAACAATTTTCTTTATTGATAAAAAGAATTGACAGCTTATTAGAAGAGTAGACAACTGAAAGGGAAGTTTATTAGAAATAATCTTGTCTCCTACTATTTAAAGTTTATTTTAAAAAAAGAAATGAAGCTTATTTAACTTTTTTCCTCAACAATATAAGCCCATAGGAGGTTGTCATTATGTAGGAGCAAGTCAACATGGATTAAGCATGGAAATAAATTTATAGGTGAATATAAATGAAACGAAACTATATTGTAAAAGTAAATAACAATAGTCAGAAATTTTTGCTAGTAAAATTCGATAGCTCTAGTTGTCAATCTCTATCAAGTTTTTTAAATTCTGAAGTCCATAATTTTTACACTCATATTTATAAAGAATTAGAAGCGGTTGTTACTGGTCAAAAAGAAGCATCTGAATTTGGCGGTAATATACTGAATATTGATATAGGTAAGGAGGAAACAGAATTATACTATCAAATGGATGATGAAAGTCTTGGTGAACCATGCTTTATTCCTACAAATGAGCTTTATAAATTGGTTTTAGAGTGGAAAGAAATGGAAGATAAAATGTACAGGGGGGAAGATATTTTTCCGCTGATGGTAGAGGATTAAACTTGAATAAATAGGTAGCGAATCAAATGAAATTTTATAGATTCCAAGAATATTATATTGCCAGAGTATAAGTTGATGAAAGAACATGTATTTAAGAATGGAGAAATGATAAGAATTTTTGAAAGTAAAAGTGGAAATCCTATAAAACAATTTAAATATATAGAAAGTAAAGGTTGTAAAGTAACGAAATAGGAGTGAATAATGATTGCAATTTATCGGGGTAAAAAATATAATGCTTCAAAAGGTCTTAGTAATAATGATTGGATTGTTCTGACTAGTGATACAAAAGATGAAGGATTTAACAATTATGTAGATTCTTGGGGAGAGGAATTTGATGATTTCTTTTCTAAAAAAGTCAAGATGGAGGAGCTAGACTATCTATACAGTATTCATTATGAAATTCAATATAAGGGGCATTCCTTTTATGTTAGTAGTGGGATGATTCGAAGGAATGTTGAGAAAGATTGGTTTGAAATAATACCAAGCGCCAACCAAAATCAAATAAAGGATGAGTTGGGATTCAAGCAGATAAACAAATTAGAATGGGCAAAAGAGATTAGCCGAAAAGACATTGAAGTCTTAAAAATAGTCGAAACACCTTTAGGAATCTTTAAAGACCAGGGAGTTAAGATCAAGAGTTTAGAAGGCAAAGACATCGATAACTTTTTAAATTCTATTGAAAAGTAATGTTGTGATACTGAGGTTTCAATCTAATAGAAGAAAAATGGAATCTGTTCCGAGGAAATGATAATGTTTGATAATGAATATATTAGCAGCTTAAAAAGGTTTATCAGCAATGTCGAAATTGTTTTAAGAAATAACAAGTTGCAGGCATATGATAATGTGGATATGATTTATACTCTAGAAAAAAGAGAAGATGAATTTTTTATTTCACTAAATGAAAGAGGGGTTGTTTTAGAATACTGTAAAATTCATAACAAGGAGTTGGCGCAACTCTATTTTGCTATCTTTGTTAAAAGAGGGGTTACAGATTTCGAATTCCCCTTGATGACTTTAATAAATGATATAGAGGATATCGAAATATTGAAAGAATACTTAACTAGAGAGCAACTGGATGACTTTTATTCGGTTGATTCTAGAACTAAAGGAAAAATAAATTTTTCTACAAAATTAAACAAGATTTATTACATAGATGTAAGTGACAATGAATACAATCTATTTTACCTGCCAAACAGAATATTTCAAACCTTCTATGTGTCAATCGTAAAATTAAAAACTACTAAGGAGTGGATGATTCAACTGAATGGTGATAATGGATTAGTTGATGAATATGAGGCTACTTTGCTAGGGTATAGTTCAGAGGGACTAAGTAGAAGTGATCTGTTTGTGACTAAGGAGAAATGATGGAAAAAATTCGTTTTACTTATGGAAATTTTCGTTATTTAGTATTTGAATTCAATTATCAATACTATCTACTTGATAGAAGACCATGTCATTTGATAGGCTATCTTTTTCCACCTATAAATTGGCTTTTCTTTCAACATGTGTATTCCATTACATCGGATGACTACTGTAAGATAAAAGAAAAAAATGGACGAGCTACAAAACTCACTGTTTCAGCTTCTCTCGGTGCTGGGCTGAGTATCTTTTTATATAATTGGTTACGCGTTAACAAGATTGATATCACTGAGTATTTTGAAACGAATCTTTCAAGTTTTACGAAATTGGCACTCTTTTTAATGACTTTTCTTTTAACATATGTTCTGGTTGAATTATGTTACTATTCTCGGAAAAGAAGGATGGTTTCTGTGCTAGGGCGCGAACTTAGGCATTTACAATACTATAAAATAAGGCCAGTAAAAGTTGACTTTAAACAATTGCTAGGATTTATAGTGGTTTTTGGTGGACTATCATTTTTTATGGCATTGTATTATTTTTACTCAGGTAATTTACTTTTTGACTTAATGGCCCATGCAATCATTTTTCTTTATTTGTTAGCTTCTAATGTTGCCTTTGGAACTGAAATTCATCACTTATATAAAATAAATGATAAAATACCAAAATAAGATGTAGACGATATCGAGATACTACTCATAGTTTGGAAAAACTCATGTTTTCTTAGATTAGTAAGGATTAGAATGCAAAAAATAAAATTATATTATAAAGGAAATCTTCGATACCTATTATTTCATTATCAGGGGAAACAGTATCTATTAGATAGATCTCCTAAACATTTTCTCGGATATTTCTGTTTGCCTTTAAACTGGTATTTTTATCAGAAAGCTTATGCTATCTCAGATGAAGAACTTTTTAAAATCGAAGAAAAAAACTCTAAGACGAGCAAATTTATCCTTCCAACATCATTAGCTGCAGGATTGGCAGTTTTTGTGAATGCCTGGGCTCGTATGAATCATATTGATTTATTTGCCAACTTTTATGTGAATTTTTCGATAGTAACTAGTTTGCTTTTAGTAGTTATTGGTCTATTATTCTCTTTTAGTTTGCTTCAGCTTTTATACTCTAAAAAGAAAAAAAGTTTGGAAAAATTACTCAATAGATTATTGGAGCAATCTAATTATTATAAAATAAAACCAGTAAATTCATTGCGTTTTTACGTAAAAATGCTTCTTTTACGACTATGTTTCTTTGCTTTAGCTATCATATTTGCCTTAGCTTTTATTTATATAAAAAATGTTGCCATGCTTTTGATAATGATTTTAACAATGTTCATTTTTCTAGCAACCATAAACGTTGCCTTTACACCTGGAGATGAACGGGAATATGAGATAGTAGATGTTATATCAAACCAGAGAAAAAACTAAACGAAGTGATTAAAGTTAATAAGGGATTCAATTATGAAGAACCAATACACGCAATATATAGAGCAATTACAAAAGTTGATTAACATGGAATATTCGAGCCAGAAACGATATCCTGGGATCATTCAGGATATTTACAAGCTGACTGAACGTATAGGGCGAGGAGAAACGATAGATGAAGTCAGCTTTTTTAGTTTAGCAAGAAGATTTGTAGATGAGACCATGGATTATCAAAGTGAAATTTTACTTGTTTTAAAACAATTGGAGAAAGAACTGAAAAAAGAAAATGAAAGAAAAGAGAAAGCATTATAAAGAACTAGTTCATCTAGGAGAGTTTAATAAGAAATGTGCGCACCAACTAGATCTTTTTTGCCTATGATAGAGAAGAATTAAAAAAGTAAAGAAAGTCGATGTATATGACAATAGAAATGCTGCAATACAAAAATTGTACGGTATTAAAAAACAATAAGGATTATGAGATTCTGTGGAGTAGAGGGAAAGAAGTGCTTAACTTTCCCATTAGCCAGGAATTAGCAGAACGTGTTTCAAAATCAGAAAAAGATTCTTTAGAAGTAATGTTTTATTGTGAACATCATCGTTGGCCTAAAGCAGATGAGTTAGAAGATTATAATCAATCGGATACGATTGTACATAGAGGCAATGGATTTATTGTATATGAGACAGATGGTTATTACGAAATTAGCTTCTTTAAAGAAGTTGGAGGAGCCATGGGGCCAGAAGTTCGCTATCCTATTACTAAAGAACTGATGGATAGAGCATTTGAATCTTCTAGGGGAGCATACGAAGTCATGATTTATGCTGAAACGGGGCGCTGGCCTTTATGGTAAAGAGGATGACTTCATATAAACAGCCTCAAAATAGGGAATAAATATAGACATTTGGTAAAAGACAAAGGAGATAAGAATGGAATCAATTTATGTAAGTCAAAAAGATATGTTGGAAATTTGTCAAGATGGTGATAAGTATTTCTTGCGTTATCCAACTTTTAATATTACCATGCCAGAAGTAGTTCAAGAAATCCCCAAAGAAGCTGCAGATAGTTATATGTCGGGAGAACATACTGGTAAAGAGTTGATGAATTATGCAGATTATGGTTTTTGGAAATCTAAAAAGCAGTATACACAAGATGAGTCTGGTAAGCTCTTCATCGAAAATCATCCTTCTTTTATTTTAAAAAACCCAGGAAATACTCGTCGTCTTTTTACAGCAGAGGAATTTAAACAAATTGTCACTCAAGCCATTGTTTCAGAACTGGAACCTAGCGAACTTGATGCAATTGGTATAGTTGATAATCATTTAGAGCTTCTTCTGGTGGATCCAGTCGGCTGGCAGGAAGAGATAGAAGCAGTCCATCTGGAAATTCTGCAAGAAAAAATTAATAATTACATTCACTTCCTCGAAAGCAAGCAGTATGTGGAGCGATATGGTGATAAGTTTGACAAAAAAGTCATCCATATCACATTCCAGTATTCTCTATCTGATAATGGATTGGCCTTTCTTGCTGCGGTTCAGAAGGTGTTACAACCTACAGATATGAGCTTGAAGGTAGAATTGCCGGAGTGAGTTAGAAAATGAGAAGGCCTTTGTCTTCTCTTTTCTAATATTCTTAAACTTTTGCAATCTTTTCTGGACTAGATTTATAATATGGTATAATGTAAAAAAGTGCTTTCTGATTAATGGCTATAAAACTTGATAGAGTAAGAGAACTACTTTATCAGTTTAGTTCATATCATTTAGAATTGAGAGGGTCGACTATGTTAACATTAAGCCATGTGATTGAAGATACCTACAATGTTGAGGTGGACTATTATACGCCTCTTACTATTGAATGTTCAAGTTTCCCCTCATATATACGAAAAGCTTACTTCCGTTTAGTAGGCGATAATAGCCTACTTGAGATTGGGATAAATCCAGATTCTTTTCGATTGATGAATATTATACTTGTCCAAGTCTCAAATGTGACTTTAATGGGTGACATGAGTCTAGAAGAAGTGGAAGAGATAGAAGGCATTCCTGTTTTTCGTGATACTATCATGTTTACAAATGGACTACATGATAGGAAACAGTCCTTTGATGTCTTTTTATCTAAAGACTTTTTGAAAATACAGTTGCTTAATCCTAAGGAAACTATGTATCTGACTAATGGGAGAGTAAAATTAGGATTTTCTCAAGATGGAACACTCGTGAGCATCTTGCTCGTAGAACTGACATGTCATGAATATGAAATTTTAAAAAATAGTTTTGAATAGCGATCCAAAAGTCTATTTCCTTGAGTGCTATAAAACTAGACTTATTTGAATAAGGAGAAAAAATGATTAGAGCAAAATATGGTGAAAATATTGTTGTCGCTTTTAAGTACAAAAATCAGTATTCTTGGTATATTTCTGACTTGGAGCTATGGTATATTAATTACGAAGAAGCGGGATATAATGTAGAACATATTGATAAAGAGAGATTGCGCTCCCCGTTTTTATTGCCTGAGAATGCCCTTTATTTTTTAGAGGATATGCAAAAATATAGTTGCGACCTTTCAGAGTTAAGGAAAGTCTTTGCTAATGAGTATAAAAGGGATAAACTGAACGCTATTTATGATTTCGCCCCATCTTTATTTGTAGATATAGACAATTTGTTATTGTACTCAAATTACGCAGAGTCTATTTCTTTTGAAGAGTATGTATCAGCTCCATGGATTGGGAAATATCAATATTTCCTAGATTTAATTCCAAGAGAATATTGGTTTTGGAAGGAAATAGGGGAAAATGTGTTTGACAAAAATAAAACAAGTGAATAGAGTAAAGAAAATAAACAAAGGAAGAGACTCCGCTCAACAGTTACCAAGAGTATCAGGAATGGCATGACAAACACGTAAACTAGATTTGGAAGGATATGTAGAAAACTACAGAATAATGAAAAGAGGAATAATAATGCCGCAAGAGAGATATCTGCAGATTAAGAAAGAATATAAAGTTCGACTAGTATTAGTAGTTTTTCTTTTAGTCCTTTCTTTTATACTATATTTGTTTATCATTCTAAGTTTTTCTAGACATATCCCATTTATAGCAACAGTTATGGGGACGGTTATTCCCTTTAATTATTTTCTACTGGTCCCAGTTTGGCAAGAGAAAAAAGCGATAGAAGAAAAACATCCTGAATGGAAGAACCTTAGCACAAGTGGAGTCAAGGTTCCCTCATCAGAATCAGATAAAAAGATCCTTCCATTTATTGGAACAGTTCTGGCCTTATTCTTCTCTTTTGCGATGCTCTACAGACCGGTTAAAGTAAATACGAAAATTCCTACTGTTGAGGAAATTAAAAATATGCCTAGATTTGACAATAACTATACTCCAAAGTCAAAAAGTAGTTCGTCCTCTGAACCAGTGTCTAAGTCAGATTTGAACGAGACCTCTTCAACTAATTAGTGATGAGGAATTAAAGAGCGGCATTGATAAAACATGGAAAGATTTCAATGAGAAACGGGAGAAAGAAGAAAATTCAGAAAGAGTGAGTCAGGAAATGAGTGATATAGTACGGAAAATTTGTTGTTGTGAATGTGGTATAATGGAATACGTGGAGGGATAGTATGCGTAAAGAATTTCTAGTTTACCAAAACAAAGTATATTCTAATTTTGTGAATTATATAAATGACTATATCCTACTTTCAAAAGATCCAGCGATGTTGGAAGAAGGCTACGTTCCCTATAGTTTCTATGTAGATGATGCCGGAGAAGGTGTATACGGGAAGCTTGTGCCTTATAGTGAGGTTAGTCAGAGGTATTCGGTTTATGATCGTGTTTTGTATAAAGAACATGAATTTACAATTGCTGGTCACAAGCATGGGGATGATGATTTTACAGCACCCGATTCTTATGTGCGACTCCTGGTTTTTGATAAAGAATTTCTAATTGAAAACAATTTAGCTGATGATGCGGAATTATTGGATGAGAAATATGGCCAGACCATGTATGCATCAGGAAAAATCCCTGTCAGCGAAGTAACGATTCTACGTCGTAGAAAGGATTTGCCAGTAGACCGAAGGAGAAAAATATGAAATCAGTTATTTTTACAATAAAAAGCAACCAATCGCTAAGAATTGGTGAGGTGCTTCAAGCAGAACTCTTTGAATGTTACAGCGTTTCCGCTAAGGATGCAGGATTAAAGCCATCTGCGGACTCTCTTATTTCGGATTTCCATTCTGTTCAGTTTGGGGTCAAAGAGAAGTCTAGTTTAGGGTTCCGTCTATCTTTTGATGGTCAAGCTTATCAGGTATCTGTTCCAGATTTGGCGACAGCTTCTGACTGGACTGGGGCCTTGATGTTCTTGAAAACCTTGCTCATTATCTTAGACGTAACTGTATGTGAACATGATGGTGTGGCGTATGATAAAGATTCTATTCTAGAATTTCATTTCACAGATATTTTCTTATCAGCTCTTTCAGAATTGACTAAGGAAGTAAAAGTCCATCCCATCGTGGAAATTATGGGAGTGAAACGTCCTATTTACATCAATGAACTCTACCTAGGGCAGATTATCCATGTGCCGGACGAGCAACTCTTAAATAGTTATGACCAGCGTTTGCGCTTTACCCAACAGCTGAATGCTTATTACTCTGAGCAGCAAGTTTTTAAAGTAGAGCAAAATGGAGAGGACATCATTATCCCTATCAATTATCTAAATAGTGAAGGACGAACTATTTTGCCGGCTCAACCAGAACTAGAACCTCAATATTTACAAGAGTATCGAGGAAGTAAGGTTGCAGTGGCACGACTGTTTATCATGACAGCCGGTGGGGAAAAACTAGCCGAGGTTCCTTATCGTCAGTTCTTAGAGTCGTTGACCGAGGGTATCTATATGTTGGATGCCAAATACGTTCTTGTAGACCCAATTTCTCCTGAAATGTTGCAAGCTGTCTTGAAAAAGGGAGGATTTTAAGAAAAATACTTGTTCAGTTAACTTTTTCAGATGTTAGAATGTGATGAGAAAAGAATGAAGTAGATAGTGTAAAGATAACCATCTGAAACGTTTTTCAGATGGTTTTAAACTTTTCGCATGTTTATTCTACTTATATTTTTTATGCTATAATGAGACTAGAATGAAAACTCTCATTTAACAGAAGAAATAGCGAACTACTTATGCCAACGATTGACACAACGGGGCATTCTTACGATGAGTTTCTATCTGCGATTGAACGTCAAGGCTATTATGAGATTAAAAATCCACGTGTCTATAAGCCAGGCACTAATGAAATTGAGCAAGTTGAAGGGATTTTTAGAATTAACCAATGGAGTAAATAAATGCAGACATATAAACTAAAAACAGATACCGAGTGGGATATTATGCGGTATAAAAAAGCAATTGAAAATCACAGAGAAATAGATGCTTTCTTAGGTATTGATCCCGAGTATAGAATTGGCCATCGAGATTCATATTATCAAGATATTACAGATACTCATATTTTGATAGAATATAGCCTTTATCCAATTTATGTAGAGGGAGATTTTAATATTCCAGATAGAACTTTTAATATTTTAAAGGAATTAGCTTCTAGTCAGGATACTATACATTTATATCAAGTTGTATCATTTATCAAAAAACAAGAGGATTTACTGGAAGAATATGATTCTTTACCTTTTATTATTGATGCGGAGGCCATAGTACCTATTGTTCTTGACAGTATTTATAATCTTCCTAATGAGAAAAAGGTGAATTATTACCGTAATATTTGTAATTTAATTGATTCTATGGAGCTTTTCAAAAACTGTGATAAAGAGAAAGTAGAATATATTGTTAAAGAGCAAAAGAAAGAGGAAAATAAGAATAGAAGAAAAATTAAATCAGTTGCAGAGGTATGGCCAATTGAACTAGATGTTACGAGTATCGATGCGATGGGTGTTGCAGATGACCATCTAGAGTTGTTGTTGATTGATGAAAACAAATGGATAGAGTCATTAGAAGAAGAGCATCTCTTGAAACTTCAAGAAAAACTCAATAACTATATCTACTTCCTCGAAAGCAAGCAGTATGTGGAGCGATATGGTGATCAGTTTGACAAAAAAATCATCCATATCACTTTCCAATATTCTCCATCTGATAACGGTTTAGCCTTTCTCGCAGCGGTTCAGAAAGTATTGCAACCGACTGATATGAGCTTAAAGGTAGAATTACCAGAGTAATAAAGGGAGCGGAAACGCTCTCTTTTTGTGGTATAATGGGAGAAGGATTGGACCAAAGCAAATTTAATATGATATTGAAACAGGAAAACTTAAAGATATAAAAGTGATAACGCATCAGGAAATAGTTGATCATTTGCAAAAACGAGTTGACCAAGCACAAGTGAGATATAATAAAAATCCTTCTAAACAGAATTCTGAACGTCTAACGAACACTAAACGGGATCTTTTTTATGTTGAACGCGATAACGAAGTTTTAATTAAGGTTAAAGGAAGTATTCCACCCGAATACTTTACTTTTGAATAAGGAGAAAAAATGACTAGAGAAGAACTTGATAATCTATTTTACACAGTTCCAAACGATGTGGATTATACAGATCTACTCGAAGAAGTAGACTTGGAAGATATTCCAGAAGAAACGATTAACAAACTCATCTCTTTATTATCTAGCGATGATGAATTTTTGCGCTATAAAGCTTCGAGGCTTTTAACTATTTGGGGGCTAAAAGAAGGTTTTGATGTGTTGACTCAGATGTTTGTTGAAGGGAAATTGGAAGGCTACATTCCTCATCGGCTATATAGTTATGATGATACAAATCGAATTATATTAGATGCTCTTACTAGCTATTGGGCTAATCAATCAGATATTGGCAATGGTGATAAAGCAAGGCAAGACATATTCCCTTATGTCTGTAAAATTATAGAGCAGGCGGAAAAAGGTTATTATGATCTTTCATATTTTTACTATCTAGTTGAAAATAATGGATTTTCTGAATATATCCCTTACCTAAAGCACTTTTTATCGTCCATTATGGATAAGCCAGAAGAAAATTATTGGCGAATTCATGATACTTTGAAACTATTTTTGGAGATCGAACCTGATTATGTGGAGAAACTTCTGGAGGAGAAGGATAAATCACTAGCTGATTTCGGATTGGAGGGAGAGAATGAAGGAAATTAAATTCTATAAGGTAAACGATGCCTACGGTTATATGTCCAATTTTGCTCCTTATCCTTTTTCGGATGGAAATAAAATCTGGCCTACATCGGAACATTATTTCCAGGCTCAGAAATTCTTGGTTCCAGAAATTCAGGAAAAAATTCGCTTGCTGGAGTCACCTATGGATGCTGCTTTGGAGGGACGCAATCGCCAGAATCCGTTACGAAAGGACTGGGAAGATGTCAAGGATGATATTAGGCGTTATGCTGTTCGTGAGAAATTTCGTCAAAATCCAGAGATTCTAGAGAAACTAATTGCGACATTTGATGCAGAATTATTTGAGAATACAAAAAATGATCATTATTGGGCTGACGGGGGAGATGGATCTGGTAAAAATATGCTGGGGAAAATCTTAATGGAAACAAGAGTAGCTTTAAGTCTAGACGATGGTTCTATAAATTAAGAAAGTATACTGACTTTAAATGAATAACACAGTATTCAAAAAATATTAGTGAAATGTTTGAAAAATATAAAAATCGTGAAATTACTTTACAAGAATTGAAGAATTTCCAATTTAATCCAGATAATTTTAGAATTGAAACACCTTCTGCTAACAGGAGCCATAGTCACGAATAGAAAGGAAAATGATGAGAGTTTATGATTTAGAGTCGTCTATTAGAAATGCAGATTTAAAATCGTTTCAGAAATACTATAATGGAGAAGTACATCAAGAATTTACAAATGATAATCTTTCCATGCTAGAGTTACTATTTACGGAATCTAGTAATTGTGGCAATAGAATGCAAATCGCAGAACATCTGATTCATCAAGGAATGGATGTGAACCATCAATCAAAAACTAAGAGCACTGCCCTTCATTTACTATTAGGATCTGCAAAAGCAAATTGGTCTGCTGATCCCCAATACCTCTTACAGGAAGCAGAATTGCTTATAAAGAATGGAGCAGATGTGAATTTGAAGGATTCGCACGGTGGAACGCCTCTATCATATGCAATTGCGACATTAAAAGCTTCATCTGAGGAGTTACTTCCTTTATACAAAGTTCTTTTAAACGCTGGAGCATATGTAGATGAACGCTCTGGTGTACCTTCTTGTTTAGAGTTGACAAAAATTTTTCCTTGGAGAGCGGACTTACTTACATTAATGGAGGATTATCATGTTAAATAACAATGATTTTGGTGGTTTTGTCGTTTCAAACAATATTCTTGATGGAAAAGCTATTCGCTATTCCTATCGTGAAAAATCTGCTATTCCACAATTAAATGGCTGGACACTGTTATCAATCGAAGATGATGAAGCTTACCTAGCTAATTCAAAAAATTTCACAATTTTAGGAGCAAATAGCATTGTAAAAATTGCTCCTGTTATGCTGGAAATTTTTGAAGCCCCATACGGTACCGACTTATGCTGGTTATATGAGGAAGGCGTTCATGTAGGATTTTATGATTTGGTGAGAGATAGAGAAACAACAATCGAAGAAATTGTTCATTGAGTGTCATTTGTATCTCGTCTGAGCCTTTATGATCTAGAGTAAGAGAATTTGTCAGCTAAAGTAGAATAGTTTTTTGAAAAAATCGCAAGCTGAATGCTGGAGTAATTGAGGAGTTTATGTTTTATATTGATGAAACCTTGCTTGGATGAGATAAGGCAAAAAGCTAGTAAGCAAGGTTATCATCTAGATATGAGTTTAGAAAGCTTGAAGGATTTGGCGCAATTCGTTCGAGAGAATGATGTCAAAAATGATCCTGAAAATATTGATGATTTCTTTAATAGCTGGGTTTATCTTGGAGAGGTTTTTCGCTTGCAAGCCAAAGGAGCCTACTGGACAGTTGGTACTGAAAACCCGAAAAATTTAAATTATGGGTTAGAGTATTTGACAGGTTATAATACAATTGGTTCAGAATTTATTCCCTTATTAATTTTGAATAACTTTACTTTAAGTTCACCTGATAGGTTAAATAATAATTTTTTTTATGAATTAGTATTGAAACGTTTAAATCCTAAACCAATAAATCTAGACCATCTTCCAACAGAAGAGGAATAAGTTATTTTTGATATCATTTAATTACTTATGAGGTAAATGTTTCAGGTGAATATGAGAGGATTATTAAAATGATCAAAGCAGAATTCAAAAAATATCAGTGAAATGTTTGAAAGTGCAAAAACAGAGAAATTGCTTTGTAAGATTAAAGGTCTCCCAGATATGCTGGATGGTTTCAATATGATTTCAGAGGTTGGAAAATGACAGAAGATAAAATTTTAACAAAAGAAGAAGTTCTCCGTGACGGTGTTTGTTTTGAGGATGAACTAGACTGGGGCGGAGAATACTATGAACAAATTGTCTTTGAAAATGAATCAGGAGAAGAGGTTCCTTATACTGGTTTAGCTTATGATTTATATCCAGATGGTCAATTAGAGTTTTATGGGTATATAGATAATGGATATAGGCATGGTCTAGCTGTCTACTTTTATTCTAATGGAAAAATTAAAAGTATTAATAATCAAGACAGAGGTGCAGCCGAAGGAGTTCAAAAAGAATATTTTGAAAATGGTGATATTGAGTCAGTTTCTTATTGTATTGCAGGAGGAGAAATTCTCTATAAAAAATATGATGAGACTGGTAAAATTATTGAAGAAAAAACAGAGCCTACCGAAGATGATTTCAAGAGAGCAAAACAGTGGGGTGTTGATTTATCGACTTTAGACATGAATTTGAAGTAGAACAGAATCAATTCAAAAATCAGATAGATTTATCTAATCATTTTGAAGTCTAGGAGATTTGTTATGTCGCAGGGGTGGATTAATACCTATTGAAGAGAATGACAAAGAATACGGTCTTGCTTGCCTTGAGGTTATTGACCAGGAAAATCTCCAAGTTGTTGAAGAGGTCAGTTTTCATGATGAAAGTAGAGTTCCCTAGCTTCCGGGATTTCTTGCTTTCAGGGAATTGCCTCTGATTTTAGCAGCAGTTAAACTGTTGAAAATTAAACCTGACCTATGTATGTTTGATGGGAGTGCTTATCTGCATCCGCGCCATATGGGAATCGTGACCCATGCCTCCTTTTTCTTAGGAAAACCAACTACCGGAGTTTCCAAAAATGACTACCATATTGAAGGGGCAGAATTTTACTTCCTGACAATGACGAAAGAGCCTGTACAGAAATAGGTAAAAACAGTGAGATTTATGGGCAAGTATTAAGGAATTTTCAGAATAAATCAATGGAGTAGATAAATGAAAACTTATAAATTGAAAAATAAAGAGAATTATAGATATTTTGTCAAACATTATCTAGAGGTGATGAAGGAAGGAAAAGAAGCAGAAGCATTTCTAGGAACAGAAGCTAAGTATCGTTTTCGGCAACGAGATTCTTATGAACTTGATAGTACAGACATTAGCGTATTGATGGAGTATTGTTTATACCCTCTGTATGTAGAAGGTGATGAGGATATAGCAAGAAGAACTTTTGACATCTTGAAAGGTTTTAGCTTATCGGTTGACCTAGTCAAATTAGATAAGGTGACTGATTATATTTTCATTCAAAATAGGCGTTTGAAAAGATATATTAGCCTTCCCTTTGTTATTAAGACTGATGAGTTAGTAAGATATATTATAGAGAGTATTTCCAATCTATCAGATGAACAGAAGAAAGATTGGTTATATCAAGGGCTGTGTAATGCATTAGACCGTGATCCTTTATACAGGCAGTGTGACCAAGAAAAGGTAAAGAAGATTCTTAAGGAATTCAAGGAAAAATACTACAATCCACCTAAGGTAGTAGAGCTATAGCAAACGCCATAGTGAATGTGAGAGTTGTGGAGAATTTTAAATGACAAAACAAGAATTAGTAAACTTTATTAATAAACATAGAGATAAGAAGGGGATATTTCATATTGCGCTTGATGAGAGATATGAAGGTCAATTTACTTTGGGATACTATTACGATGAGAAATCTAGTCAATATAAAGTATATGAGGTTAACGAGCGCCAAGATATCTGGATAAGAGACGATTTTAAAAATGAAAGTGATGCAATAGATCGACTTTATCGTTTGATAAAAACAAAATTTTGGATAAAAGAACCTCTCATTCAGTTAGATGTTTCAGAAATTGATGCAATCGGAACGAGTGATACAGACTTGGAACTTTTATTAATAGATGGCAATCTTTGGCTTCCAGATACCGAAGAGGAGCATCTCTTGAAACTTCAAGAAAAACTCAATAACTATATCTACTTCCTCGAAAGCAAGCAGTATGTGGAGCGATATGGTGATAAGTTTGACAAAAAAGTCATCTATATCACATTCCAGTATTCTCCATCTGATAATGGATTGGCCTTTCTTGCGGCGGTTCAGAAAGTATTACAACCCACTGATATGAGCTTGAAGGTAGAATTGCCGGAGTGATAAAGGGAGCGGAAACGATGCTAGCTATTGTTATTGATTCTGTAGGTGACAAGTCAGGAACCTATAAGTTGCTAAGAAATTATTCATCCTTGCCTTTTTCTTTAATCCAATCTAGAATCAAAGATCATGACGTGGTGATAGAAGTAGACATGTTAGATTTGGATGGATTGAGAAAGGTTCGAGAACTCATCCATGAGTTGAATGCCATTGGAACCAAGGTTACGATGAGGGATTCGACTGGTATTATCACCTTAGAAATAGTAAATAATCTTATTTCCACCTTTGAAGAAATTGCGGCAGAGAGAGAAGAACTGGATGCTCTGATGTTTGAAGAGGAAGAGTGAGTGCCACGTTTTTCAGTGGATCACTAAGTTAGTTTTTAGTAATAGAAGGAAAAACGATGAATGATAATAGAAATTTATTGCGCTTCCTACAGGAGTTGATATACGGCCTTGTAGATCTTATCAGTGAGAAAGAATATCAGGAGTTTGTCCTTGATTCCTTAAAACTTTCAAAACAGGAGCTTAATAAAGAGAGTGATTTTTGCCCAGATCTTTTATATTCTCGACTGGAAAATATGGACGAGCTGGATATCTTGACATTTCAGGAGCTGGATAAGAAAACCAATCCACTAGTATGGAACTGTATCGCTAATTTCTATGTCCTAGTTTGTCACTATTCATATATTGCTTCGGAAGAAATCTACCTACCACAAACGATTGAAAGTGTCGACGAGAACATACTTGAGGTTCTTTCCTTAAGTTACAAACAAATCCTAGCTGAAAATAGGGAACTTATTTCACAAATAACTGGGCCAGAAATAGAAGGATATTTAAAGGATGAGCTCGTTAAAAACTACTTTGGACCACTATTTTTATCTGATGAGAACGAATAGACTATTCGTTCAAGTATAGATCAGGAGAGGATATGCTTACGAGTTATTTTATGTTGATTTTTTCTGAAGCAATTGCAAACCGTATGAAAACACAATACACTTCACACATTCGAACTGCCTTGGATGCATGTTGGAGTTTTTTGGAGAATAGAGATAAAAGGGGAGAGGAACTTTATCGCCTTTTAGATGATGGGACAGACTTCAGTGGAATATTTATCTACATGCAGTTAGATGAAAATGAAGCGAATGGTCTCTTGTGGGACAACATTAGTTATGCAATAGGTGTGACTGCTAAAGAAGCTTTTGAGTTTGAAAATAAGAAGGAGCTTCCTTCTCCCTTGGAAAACATTGAACCGGAACTACTTGATGTCTTTATTGATAATTTAAAAGAGATTAGCATGGATCTTTATCATCACGTCGAAACAGTAAAAATTTTCATCAATAAAAATCCATACCCATCAAGAGAATCTGCCCTAAAAGAACTAGATAGACTAGGATTACTTAGATGATTTGAATAGATGATTTGGCGAAAATTCAAAAAGAACACCCCAGAAGTTAGAGTCTCATCTCTACTTTTGGGGTGTCGTTTATTTTCTATCCTTAAGTATTTTACAATAGCCAGGTACGAATAGCATGGGCAACGCCAGATTCATCATTTGTTTTGGTAATGTATTTGGCGATTTTTTTGAGTTCTGGATTTCCATTTTCCATGACAACGGGATTTCCAACGACTTCGAGCATGGCACGGTCATTTTCTTCGTCGCCGATCGCCATGGTTTCAAATTTGGTCAATCCGAGTTTTTCAGCTAGGTGAGTGATAGCTGAACCCTTGTCTACATTCTTTTTAAGGAGTTCGAGGTAGAAAGGAGCTGATTTGTTAATAGAGTAACGCTCGTAAAATTCGGCTGGAATCTTTTCAATCGCAGCATCGAGAATCTCTGGTTCATCGATAAACATACATTTGACGATTTCCTTGCCAGCCATTTCTTCAGGAGTGCGGTAAAAGATAGGCATGCTGACGAGGGTTGATTCGTGCACCGTGTATTTTCCGATATTGCGATTGGCCGTGTAGATACCGTCCTTGGTAATGGCATGCATGTGGACACCGAGTTTGCGACTGAGAAATTCCATATCTAGATAATCCTCATAGGTCAAGGCTTCGCTGATAATCTCATGGCCAGTAGCAGTCTCTTGGACAAGGGCACCGTTGAAGGTTACAACATAGTCACCTTGGTCTCTCAACTGCAAGTCGTCCAGAAGTTTGGCAACGCCTGCGATAGGACGACCTGTTGCAATCACGACTTTGACGCCAGCTTCTTTGGCATCTTGGATGGCAGAAAAGACTTCAGGAGTGATTTCTTTTTTACTGTTAACCAGGGTACCATCGATATCGACGGCGATTAGTTTAATACTCATAAATTTCCTCTTCTAGTTTTTATTTGGGGTAAAATGATCGTTCTCAATCAAGTGTAAAAATTGCTGGGTGATACTTGCGAAGATGCTGTTTTGTTCCAACATTTCTTTTGGAAAATAGAAACGATTGTCACCGTGGCGACTGCCAGCAAGGGATTGGACGATAGGAGACAGGCTAGAGAGTTCTGCCAGTTGGCCATTTTTCTGTAAAATCTCAATCTGTGTCCGTGGATTTTCAGATTCGGGACGATAGATATCATAAGGGAGGTCAAAGTTCTTATGAATGGCTGTATAGTAGTCTGGATCAAAACCGATTTCTTCAACCAGTTGTCTCATGGTTACGAGTTGGTCTTGATCTTCTTGAGAAAAAGTAATGGATTTAAAGACCTTGCGGTTGACAAAACGTTGCGACAAGTCTGCGAGAATCTTGTCAGGACTGCTCATCCAGAGTTGGAAGTAGGTATTCATCACGCCATCATCTAGAGCCAGATAGTCAGATAGAGTAACTTTCTTTTCAAAAAAAGGCAGGAGATGTGGAGAAGTGCGTGCAAAGAAGTCTTTGTCCTCAGGGTAGAGTTCCTTTGCACGCTTGAGAAGATTCTGTAGGAGAACTTCCATGGCCCGTGTTGCTGGGTGGAAATAAACCTGCATATACATCTGGTAACGACTGAGGACATAATCTTCGATGGCATGCATGCCATTGCGCTGAAAGGCGATGCCATTTTCGACAGGACGAATGACTCGGAGGATGCGAGTAAGGTCAAATTCCCCATAAGATGCTCCTGTAAAATAAGAGTCGCGCAAGAGATAGTCCATGCGGTCTGCATCAATCTGACTGGAAATGAGCTGTACGACCTGCTTGTTAGGGTAGGTATGATCGATGACACTGGCTACCTTCTCCGGGAAATCGGGTGCTACTTGTAGCAGAACTTGGTGAATCTCTGTCTCAGGACTTTGGATGATTTCCTGAGTAATGGCCTCATGATCTGTATCAAAGAGATGTTCAAAAGTATGCGAGTAGGCACCATGCCCGAGGTCATGAAGGAGTGCAGCGGTCATGGTCAAGAGAGATTCAGCAGGATCCCATTCTTCAGGATATTTTTCTTCAAAAATCTCTGTGATACGACGAGCAATCTCATAGACTCCCAAACAGTGGGAAAAGCGACTGTGCTCCCCACCATGGAAAGTATAGCTGGAAGTTCCTAGCTGTTTGATACGACGCAAGCGTTGAAATTCTTTTGTATTGATCAAGTCATAGATGACCTGATTGTTTACATGGATATAATTGTGAACTGGGTCACGGAATACTTTTTCGTTCATATGACCATTATAGCAAAATCCTGTTCTTTTTGGTAAAATAGTAGGATAAGAGACAAGAAAGAGGATTTGATGTGAAGATTCGGATGCGAAATAGGATCCAGTTTGATGAACAGTTGGAAGTCATTGACCAGCTTTATGACGTTGAAGTGCGTGAAAAAGGGGATTTTAGCTATCTGCTTTTCTACAATGAGGAAAAGGAAAAAGTGGTTCTCAAGTTTCATGAAGAAGAACTGGTGATGACCCGTTTCTCTAGTCCCAAAACCATCATGCGTTTTCTAAAGTCTAGTGATAGTTTGGCCTATATTCCGACTCCTATGGGAATGCAGGAGTTTATCATTCAAACGAATCACTACAAACTGGATGGACAAAAGATTGAGCTCGCCTATCAACTGCAAAACCAAGAGGGACACCCCTTTGCCAGCTATCAATTAGAAATTACTTGGGGATAAGAAAAAGGTTGGCGAATGCCAACCTTATTTGATATAGAGTTCTTGATTTTTTAGGACAATTTCACGAACACTTGCGAATTTCTTGAGTTTTTTAAGTTCTTCAGGATGGGTTACCAGAGTGATAACATATCCCTCTTTGCCCATGCGACCTGTACGACCAGCTCGGTGGGTATAGGTTTCCATATCTCTAGGAATATCAAAGTTTACGACGCATTCTAGGCTATCAATGTCAATTCCACGAGCCAGAAGGTCAGTTGCAAGGAGCAGGGTTAGCTGTTTGTCTTTAAACTTTTCTAAGATGACTTTTCGGAATTTCACATTGACATCACTAGCGAGGGAGACAGCCAAGACATCACGATACTGTAATTTTTCTTCTGCACTTCCAAGATCTGATAGGCTATTAAAGAAAACTAGTCCGCGGAAATCCTCAACATGAGCCAGCTTTCGTAGCATATCTACTCGGTGACGTTGGTCTACCTGCATGTAGAAGTGTTGGATATTGTCCAGTTTTTGATCAGATAGATCAATGGTGCGCGTGTTTGGTGCAATCTTTTCTTGGTCAAACTTGGTCGTCGCACTCATGTAGATGAGTTGGTGGTCACGAGGTGCGTAGTGGGTGATTTTCTCAACAAAGTGAATCTGAGAATCATCGAGCAATTGGTCAAATTCATCCAGAATGATGGTTTCCACATTCATCATCTTGATTTTTTTCAATTTAATCAACTCAAAGATACGGCCAGGGGTTCCAATCAGAATTTCTGGTCCTTTTTTTAGGCGTTCAATCTGGCGTTTCTGACTGGAACCTGATAAGAAGAGCTGAGCAGTCAAGTCGATAGCCTCTGCCCACGTTTTACATACATCAAAAATCTGTCCAGCAAGTTCCGTATTTGGTGCTAGAATCAAGAGTTGTTGCGCCTTTTTCTTTTTCAGTCTGAGTAGACTTGGGAGTAAGTAAGCGAGGGTCTTACCAGTTCCTGTCGGGCTTACTCCTAGTAGGTTTTCTCCAGCAAGTATAGGCTCAAATAGTTGAGTTTGAATGGGGGTAAATTCTTGGAAACCGAGTTGGTCACTCAATTCCTGCCATTCAGTCGGTAGTTTGGTTTTCATTTTTCTGCCTCAAATCTAATGCCAGCAGTCTGGCGCATGGTATAGAGTAAATCATGAACAGAGCTTGCATCATCCAGCCAAGTCTGGTAGATCGTCTGGTCTGGTTGCTGGATCATCTGAGCAAACGCAGCAACTTCCTCAGTCATCGTATGAGGAGCCTGTTGGATAGGGAGTTGAACTTGATTTCCTTGGTGGTCGCTAAAAATAGCTGAGCGGACATGTTCAATCGTGTTAAGGGTCAAGGTTCCATCTGCTGTGTAAATCTCACAAGGAAGATTGGAAGTGATGTTTTTCCCAGCCTTGATATGAACTTGAAAGTTAGGGTAGAAGAGGATACCATCTCCATTTAGGTCAATGCTATTGTCAAGCTGTTGAGCTTGATAAATCGCGTCTTGAGCCTTTCCAAAGAGGTGAACGGCAGCGTAGAGAGGATAAATCCCCAAATCCATAAGGGCTCCACCAGCAAAACGGTCTGAAAAGACATTTGGCGTCTGCCCAGCCAACAAATCCGGCATCTTGGAAGAATACTTGGCATAGTTGAAATCTGCTCCCAAGATTTGCTTGTCTGCTAAAAAGTTTTTGATAGTGGTAAAAGCTTCCTCGTGGTAGTTTCGTGCCGCTTCAAAGATAAAACAGTGATTTTTCTCAGCTGTCTGTCTCAAATCCAGCCATTCATGTCGCTGAGTGACAGCCGGCTTTTCAAGAATGACATGCTTGCCAAAAGACAAGGCAGCTTTGGCTTGAACAAAATGCAAGGAGTTTGGACTAGCGATATAGACTACATCAAAGGAAGACTTAAAGAAGTCTTCTAATTGATCAAAGAGTTGGATATCCTGGTAGCGAGAAGCAAAGGTTGCGGCAGTTTCTAGTTTTCTAGAATAGACTGCAACTAGCTGGTATTCTCCGCTAGCATGGGCTGCTTCTATAAAATGATGGCTGATAGCCCCTGTTCCGATGACACCTAATTTAAGCATAAATACTCCTTTTCCGACTTCAAATCCTTCCTTCATTATAACATAGAAAAGAAGGACTATCCAACAGATGGTAAAAATTTTCAAATGGACTACGCTTTTCTCAAAGAAAGTGGTACAATGTTCAGATAAGTAGATGAAATGAGAAGGGGGAGAAAATGAGATTATTACCAATAAGAAAAATATCACGTCAGTCTAAGAGACTAGCGCTTTTTTTGACTTTTTGTGCAGGATATGTCGATGCCTATACCTTTATCGTGCGAGGGAACACTCTTGTGGCTGGACAAACTGGGAATGTGGTTTTTCTTTCTGTAGGACTCATTCAACAGAATGTCTCGGATGCCAGTGCCAAAGTAATGACCTTGTTTTCCTTTATGATGGGTGTCTTTTTTCTGACATTGTATAAGGAAAAACTACGAATTGTTAAAAAGCCGATTTTGTCCTTGATTCCACTTGCAGTCTTGTCCCTAATTATAGGCTTTGTGCCGCAAACGGTTGATAATATCTATCTCGTACCGCCCTTGGCCTTTTGTATGGGACTGGTGACAACTGCTTTTGGAGAAGTGTCAGGGATTGCCTATAATAATGCTTTTATGACGGGGAATATTAAACGTACCATGTTGGCTTTTGGAGATTATTTCCGGACCAAGCATACGCCTTTCCTACGAGAGGGCTTGATTTTTGTTAGCTTGCTTAGCAGTTTTGTCTTCGGAGTTGTTTTTTCAGCTTATTTGACGATTTACTATCAGGAGAAGACAATTCTAGGTGTTCCTCTTATGATGAGTATCTTTTACTTCAGTATGCTTTTTGCTTCTTGGAGAAAAAAAGGGAAAGAAAAAGCTTAAATTTGATTGATTTCGCTTGTAAGAAAAAAGAAGATATGCTATACTTGAAGAGTTGACTATGCACAATCCTGTGCAACCGCACGAACATCGTTGCTCACATAGTGAGTATAAAGTGGTTCGTCCCACGATGCTAGGCGAGTCTTCACAAAAATACGGGGAAACCCTAAAAATCATAGGAGGTGCATAATGAGCACATACGCAATTATCAAAACTGGCGGAAAACAAGTTAAAGTTGAAGTTGGTCAAGCAGTTTACGTTGAAAAATTGAACGTTGAAGCTGGTCAAGAAGTTACTTTTAACGAAGTTGTTCTTGTTGGTGGTGAAAACACTGTTGTCGGAACTCCACTTGTTGCTGGAGCTACTGTAGTTGGAACTGTTGAAAAACAAGGAAAACAAAAGAAAGTTGTTACTTATAAGTACAAACCTAAAAAAGGTAGCCACCGTAAACAAGGTCACCGTCAACCATATACAAAAGTTGTCATCAACGCGATCAACGCTTAATTTTAAGGAGAACACATGATACAAGCAGTCTTTGAGAGAGCCGAAGATGGCGAGCTGAGGAGTGCGGAAATTACTGGACACGCCGAAAGTGGCGAATACGGCTTAGATGTCGTGTGTGCATCGGTTTCTACGCTTGCCATTAACTTTGTCAATTCCATTGAGAAATTTGCAGGCTATGAACCAATCTTAGAATTAAACGAAGATGAAGGTGGCTATCTAAAGGTTGATATACCAGCGGATCTTCCTTCACACCAGAGAGAAATGACCCAGTTATTCTTCGAATCATTTTTCTTAGGTATGGCAAACTTATCGGAGAACTCTTCTGAGTTCGTCCAAACCAGAGTTATCACAGAAAACTAACACGGAGGAAAACATTATGTTAAAAATGACTCTTAACAACTTGCAACTTTTCGCCCACAAAAAAGGTGGAGGTTCTACATCAAACGGACGTGATTCACAAGCGAAACGTCTTGGAGCTAAAGCAGCTGACGGACAAACTGTAACAGGTGGATCAATCCTTTACCGTCAACGTGGTACACACATCTATCCAGGTGTAAACGTTGGACGTGGTGGAGACGATACTTTGTTCGCTAAAGTTGAAGGCGTAGTACGCTTTGAACGTAAAGGACGCGATAAAAAACAAGTTTCTGTTTACCCAATCGCAAAATAAAAAGGTCCAGTGAAACTTTTTATCCCGAGCCTTAAAATGAAAAGGCGAGGAAGCTAGAACTAGCATAAAATTAGGCTTTCCGAGTTTTCGGAGAGCCTTTTTTTGTTTTGATACCCATTTTGAATTTAATAGAGAATAGTTAGATTTAAACTTGCGATGGACACTTTTTTCTTTTTTGGAAAAATTCTGAAATATGGTATAATGAACAGATAGAGAAGTTGGGGGTAAAAGATGAACATTCAACAATTACGCTATGTTGTTGCTATTGCGAATAGTGGTACTTTCCGAGAAGCTGCTGAAAAGATGTATGTCAGTCAGCCGAGTCTATCTATTTCTGTGCGCGATTTGGAAAAAGAGCTAGGCTTTAAGATTTTTCGTCGGACGAGTTCGGGAACGTTTTTGACCCGTCGTGGTATGGAATTTTATGAGAAAGCACAAGAGTTAGTTAAAGGCTTTGATGTTTTTCAAAATCAGTATGCCAATCCTGAGGAAGAAAAGGATGAATTTTCCATTGCCAGTCAGCACTATGACTTCTTGCCACCAACGATTACGGCTTTTTCAGAGCGCTATCCTGACTACAAAAACTTCCGTATTTTTGAGTCTACTACAGTTCAAATCCTTGATGAAGTAGCTCAGGGGCACAGTGAGATTGGGATTATCTACCTCAACAATCAAAATCAAAAGGGAATCATGCAACGGGTTGAAAAGCTTGGTTTAGAAGTTATTGAACTAATTCCTTTCCAGACTCACATTTATCTCCGTGAAGGGCATCCTTTAGCACAGAAAGAGGAATTGGTCATGGAGGATTTAGCGGATCTGCCAACGGTTCGTTTTACTCAGGAAAAGGATGAGTACCTTTACTATTCAGAGAACTTTGTCGACACCAGCGCGAGCTCCCAGATGTTCAATGTGACCGACCGTGCTACTTTGAATGGTATTTTGGAGCGGACGGATGCTTATGCGACTGGATCTGGATTTTTAGATAGCGACAGTGTTAATGGGATTACAGTCATTCGTCTCAAGGACAATCTAGATAACCGCATGGTCTATGTCAAACGGGAAGAAGTTGAGCTTAGTCAAGCTGGGACTCTTTTCGTTGAGGTTATGCAAGAATATTTTGATCAAAAGAGGAAATCATGAAAAAAAGAGGAATAGTGGCAGTCATTGTATTGCTTTTGATTGGGCTGGATCAGTGGGTTAAAGCCTATGTTGTCCAACAGATTCCACTGGGTGAAGTGCGTTCGTGGATACCCAATCTTGTTAGCTTGACCTATCTGCAAAATAGAGGAGCAGCCTTCTCCATGTTGCAAGATCAGCAGTGGTTATTTACTGTCATTACACTGGTCGTCATGGTAGGTGCCATTTGGTATTTACATAAACACATGGAGGATTCTCACTGGTTAGTTTTTGGACTGACTTTGATAATCGCGGGAGGTCTGGGCAACTTTATCGACAGAATGAGTCAAGGTTTTGTGGTGGATATGTTTCACCTAGACTTTATCAACTTTGCGATTTTCAATGTTGCTGACAGCTATTTAACAGTCGGTGTCATTGTTTTATTGATTGCAATGCTTAAAGAGGAAGTAAATGGAAATAAAAATTGAAACTGGTGGGCAACGTTTAGACAAGGCTCTGTCGGACCTGACAGAATTGTCACGCAGTCTCGCGAATGAACAAATCAAAGCAGGACAAGTTTTGGTCAATGGGCAAGCCAAGAAAGCAAAATACACTGTCCAAGAGGGGGATATGATCACTTATCAAATTCCCGAACCAGAGGTTTTAGAGTATGTGGCTGAGAATCTGCCGCTCGAGATTATCTACCAAGATGAGGATGTAGCCGTTGTTAACAAACCTCAAGGCATGGTGGTTCATCCCAGCGCCGGTCATACCAGTGGAACCTTGGTCAATGCCCTCATGTACCATATCAAGGATCTGTCAGGTATCAATGGTGTTCTCCGACCGGGCATTGTTCACCGCATTGACAAGGATACGTCAGGTCTCCTCATGATTGCTAAGAATGACGAGGCACACTTGGCACTTGCCCAAGAGCTAAAAGATAAGAAGTCTCTACGTAAATACTGGGCAATTGTTCACGGTAATCTGCCAAATGATCGTGGTGTCATTGAAGCACCGATTGGTCGGAGTGAAAAAGATCGTAAGAAACAGGCAGTGACTGCTAAAGGGAAGCCAGCAGTGACTCGTTTTCAAGTCTTGGAACGCTTTGGAGATTATAGTTTACTAGAATTGCAACTGGAAACAGGGCGTACTCACCAAATCCGTGTTCATATGGCTTATATTGGCCATCCGGTCGCTGGGGATGAGGTCTATGGTCCTCGTAAGACACTTAAGGGACATGGACAATTTCTCCATGCTAAGACTCTAGGCTTTACCCATCCGAGAACAGGTGAAACCTTGGAGTTCACAGCAGATATTCCAGAGATTTTTAAAGAAACGCTGGAAAGATTGCGTAAAACTGAGAATAGATAAAAGAGTTGAGATGCCTTGTCTCAACCTTTTTTATTTCAAGTCTTTTCTATTTTAAAGTATTCATGTTATAATGGATAAATATGAAGAATCGGAGTGAGAATATGAAGTACAAACGAATCGTCTTTAAGGTAGGGACCTCCTCCTTGACAAATGAAGACGGGAGTTTATCAAGAAGTAAAGTAAAGGCAATTACCCAGCAATTGGCTATGCTGCATGAAGCTGGGCATGAGTTGATTTTAGTCTCATCTGGGGCAGTAGCGGCTGGATTTGGTGCTTTGGGTTTTAAAAAACGTCCGACCAAGATTGCAGATAAACAAGCTTCGGCTGCAGTTGGTCAGGGACTTTTGTTGGAGGAATACACAACCAACCTCCTCATGCGCCAAATCGTTTCTGCGCAAATTTTGCTGACACAGGATGATTTTGTAGATAAACGTCGCTATAAGAATGCCCACCAGGCCTTGTCTGTATTGCTTCATCGTGGTGCAATCCCCATCATCAACGAGAATGACAGTGTCGTCATTGACGAACTCAAGGTGGGTGATAATGACACTCTGAGTGCCCAGGTAGCGGCGATGGTCCAAGCGGACCTTTTAGTTCTCTTGACCGATGTGGACGGTCTCTATACCGGAAATCCCAACTCAGATCCAACAGCCAAACGTTTGGAGAAAATCGAGACTATCAATCGTGAGATTATTGATATGGCTGGTGGGGCAGGTTCGTCAAACGGAACTGGGGGCATGCTGACAAAAATCAAAGCTGCAACTATTGCGACGGAGTCGGGTGTACCAGTCTATATCTGCTCTTCCTTGAAATCTGATGCCTTGATTGAGGCAGCTGAGGAGACCAAGGATGGTTCCTTCTTTGTTGCGCAAGAGAAGGGACTTCGTACCCAGAAACAATGGCTGGCCTTCTATGCTCAAAGTCAGGGAACGATTTGGGTAGATGGTGGAGCTGCAGAGGCGCTTTCAAAAAACGGGAAAAGTCTCCTTTTATCAGGCGTTGTAGAAGTGGAAGGAAGCTTCTCTTACCACGATATTGTAACAGTGGCTGATAAAGAAACAGGTCAATCTCTTGGAAAGGGACGTGTCCAATTTGGCGTCTCAGCCCTAGAAGATATGCTCCGTTCTCAAAAAGCTAAGGGAGTCTTGATTCACCGTGATGACTGGATTTCCGTCACTCCTGAAATCCAGCTGCTCTTTACAGAATTTTAGAGGTGAACGATGGTAAGTACACAAGAACAATTTGAACAGGTACAGGCTGTTAAGAAATCAATCAATACTGCTAGTGAAGTAGTGAAAAACCAAGCCTTGCTAGCTATGGCTGATCATTTATTGGCGGCTACTGAGGAGATTTTAGTGGCAAATGCCCTCGATATGGCAGCTGCCAAGGGGAAAATCTCAGATGTTATGCTAGATCGTCTTTATTTGGATGAGGGACGTATAGAAGCGATGGCAAGAGGGATTCGTGAAGTGGTTGCTTTACCAGATCCTATTGGTGAGGTCCTAGAAACAAGTCAGCTTGAAAATGGCTTGGTTATTACTAAGAAGCGTGTGGCCATGGGGGTTATTGGTATTATCTATGAAAGCCGTCCAAATGTGACGTCTGATGCGGCTGCCTTGGCTCTCAAAAGTGGCAATGCGGTCGTTCTTCGTAGTGGCAAGGATGCCTATCAAACAGCTCATGCTATTGTCACAGCCTTAAAGAAGGGCTTGGAGACGACTACCATTCATCCAGAGGTGATTCAACTAGTAGAAGATACTAGCCGTGAAAGCAGCTATGCCATGATGAAGGCTAAGGGTTATCTAGACCTTCTCATTCCTCGTGGAGGCGCTGGCTTGATCAATGCAGTGGTTGAAAATGCTATCGTGCCTGTTATTGAGACAGGAACTGGAATTGTTCATGTTTATGTGGACAAGGATGCCGATGAAGACAAGGCTCTATCGATCATCAACAATGCTAAAACCAGTCGTCCTTCTGTCTGCAATGCCATGGAGGTCTTGCTAGTTCATGAAGACAAGGCAGCAAGCTTCCTTCCTCGCTTGGAACAAGTTCTGGTTGCAGAGCGTAAGGAAGCTGGACTGGAACCAATTCAATTCCGCTTGGATAGCCAAGCAAGTCAGTTTGTTTCAGGTCGAGCAGCTGAGGCCCAAGACTTTGACACTGAGTTTTTAGACTATGTCCTAGCGGTTAAGGTTGTGAGTAGTTTAGAAGAAGCGGTTGCCCATATTGAAGCCCACAGTACCCATCATTCGGATGCCATTGTGACGGAAAATGCTGAAGCTGCAGCTTACTTTACAGATCAAGTGGACTCAGCAGCGGTGTATGTCAATGCCTCGACTCGTTTCACTGATGGTGGCCAATTTGGACTTGGATGTGAGATGGGGATTTCTACTCAAAAACTGCACGCGCGTGGCCCTATGGGCTTGAAAGAGTTGACCAGCTACAAGTATGTGGTTACTGGTGACGGACAGATAAGGGAGTAAGAGATGAAGATTGGATTTATCGGTTTGGGGAATATGGGTGCTAGCTTGGCGAAAGCTGTCTTGCAGGCCAAAACGGGTGCTCAGATTCTCCTTGCCAATCGTAGTCAAGCGAAAGTAGATGCTTTCATCACAAATTTCGGTGGTCAGGCTTCCAGCAATGAAGAAATTTTTGCAAAAGCAGATGTGATTTTTCTAGGAGTTAAGCCTGCTCAGTTTTCTGAACTGCTTGCTCAATATCAGGCCATCCTTGAAAAGAGAGAAAGTCTTCTTTTGATTTCCATGGCGGCTGGATTGACCTTGGAAAAACTGGATGGACTTCTTCCGAGTCACCACCGCATCATTCGCATCATGCCCAATACTCCAGTGGCTATCGGCCAAGGAGTGATTAGTTACGCTTTATCAGAAAACTGTTGTGCTGAGGACAGGGAGCTCTTTTGTCAGCTTTTAGCCAAGGCTGGTCTCTTGGTTGAGCTGGGGGATGGCTTAATCGATGCTGCGACAGGTCTTGCTGGTTGTGGTCCTGCCTTTGTCTATCTCTTTATCGAAGCCTTGGCAGATGCAGGTGTGCAGACAGGATTGTCACGAGAAAGGGCTTTGAAAATGGCAGCTCAAACAGTAGTTGGAGCTGGACAAATGGTTCTCGAAAGTCAGCAACATCCTGGAGTTTTGAAAGACCAAGTTTGCAGCCCAGGTGGTTCGACTATCGCGGGTGTAGCGAGTCTGGAAGAACATGCCTTTAGAGGTACAGTCATGGACGCAGTTCAGCAAGCCTACAAACGAACACAAGAATTAGGTAAATAAGAGGTTGGATGACTCCCAGCCTCTTTTATGGTCGATTGAATGGAGAATACACAAAAAGATTGTCACAAAAATCTATTTTTTTGATAGAATAGAAGGTAGAAAAAAAGAAATGAGTTAGACATGTCAAAAGGATTTTTAGTCTCTCTTGAGGGACCAGAGGGAGCAGGAAAGACCAGTGTTTTAGAGGCTCTACTCCCAATTTTAGAGGAAAATGGAGTAGAGGTGCTGACGACCCGTGAGCCAGGTGGAGTCTTGATTGGGGAGAAGATTCGGGAAGTGATTTTAGATCCAAGTCATACTCAGATGGATCCTAAAACAGAACTCCTTCTCTATATCGCCAGTCGTAGACAGCACTTGGTGGAAAAAGTTCTTCCAGCACTTGAAGCTGGCAAGTTGGTCATTATGGACCGCTTCATCGATAGTTCTGTTGCTTATCAGGGATTTGGCCGTGGCTTGGATATTGATGCCATTGATTGGCTCAATCACTTTGCGACGGATGGCCTCAAACCCGATTTGACACTTTATTTTGACATTGAGGTGGAAGAAGGGCTGGCTCGCATTGTTGCCAATAGTGATCGCGAGGTCAATCGTTTGGACTTGGAAGGCTTAGACTTGCACAAGAAAGTCCGTCAAGGCTACCTTTCTCTTCTAGATAAAGAAGGAAATCGCATTGTTAAGATTGATGCGAGTCTTCCTTTGGAGCAAGTTGTGGAAACAACCAAGGCTGTCTTGTTTGACAGAATGGGCTAGGCTAAATGAAACAAGATCAACTAAAGGCTTGGCAGCCAGACCAGTTTGACCGTTTTGTCCATATCCTAGAACAAGACCAGCTCAATCATGCCTATCTTTTTTCAGGTTTCTTTGGAAGCTTTGAAATGGCGCAGTTTTTGGCTAAGAGCCTCTTTTGTACGGATAAAGTAGGTGTTCTACCATGTGAGAAATGCCGAAACTGTAAGCTGATTGAGCAGGAAGAATTTCCCGATGTTACTTTAATCAAGCCAGTCAATCAGGTCATCAAGACAGAACGGATTCGAGAATTAGTGGGTCAGTTTTCCCAAGCAGGGATTGAAAGTCAGCAACAAATTTTTATTATCGAGCAGGCGGAGAAAATGCATCCCAACGCGGCCAATTCTCTGCTCAAGGTCATCGAAGAACCCCAGAGTGAGGTTTATATTTTTTTCTTGACCAGCGATGAGGAAAAGATATTACCGACCATCCGAAGTCGGACACAGATTTTCCACTTTAAAAAGCAAGAAGGAAAGCTCATCCATCAATTAGAACAAGCAGGTCTGGTCAAGAAAAAAGCGGCTTTCTTAGCCCAGTTTTGTCAATCACGAGCTGAAGCTGAAAAGTTGGTCAATCAGGCTAGTTTTTGGACATTGGTTGATGAGAGCGAACGCCTACTGACCTGGTTATTAGCCAAGAAAAAAGAGAGTTATTTGCAGGTAGCCAAATTAGCCAGCTTGGCAGATGACAAGGAAAAACAAGATCAAGTCTTGCGAATCCTCGAAATCCTCTGTGGGCAGGATCTTTTGCAAGCAAGGATTCGACAGATTCTACAAGATTTGCTAGAAGCTAGAAAAATGTGGCAAGCTAATGTCAGCTTTCAAAATGCCATGGAATATCTGGTCTTGAAAGAAATATAAACTCATACTCTTCGAAAATCAAATTCAAACCACGTCAACGTCGCCTTGCCGTACTCAAGTACAGCCTGCGGCTAGTTTCCTAGTTTGCTCTTTGATTTTCATTGAGTATTAAAAATGAACGATATAGAAAGGAAAGGGCTGGTTTATGGACAAAAAAGAATTATTTGACGCGCTGGATGATTTTTCCCAACAATTACTGGTGACCTTGGCCGATGTGGAAGCCATCAAGAAAAATCTCAAGAGTCTGGTAGAGGAAAATACAGCTCTTCGCTTAGAAAATAGTAAGTTGCGCGAACGCTTAGGCGAGGTGGAAGCAGATACACCTGTCAAGGCCAAGCATGTTCGTGAAAGCGTTCGTCGGATCTATAAGGACGGTTTTCACGTATGTAATGATTTTTATGGACAACGCCGAGAGCAGGACGAAGAATGTATGTTCTGTGACGAGTTGTTATACAGGGAGTAAGCATGCAGATTCAAAAAAGTTTTAAGGGGCAAACTCCCTATGGCAAGCTTTACCTAGTGGCTACACCTATTGGCAATCTAGATGACATGACCTTTCGTGCCATCCAGACTTTGAAGGAGGTGGATTGGATTGCGGCTGAGGACACGCGCAATACAGGTCTTTTGCTCAAGCATTTTGATATTTCCACTAAGCAGATCAGTTTTCATGAACACAATGCCAAGGAAAAAATTCCTGATTTGATTGGTTTTCTGAAGGCGGGACAAAGTATCGCTCAAGTTTCCGATGCAGGTCTGCCTAGTATCTCAGATCCTGGTCATGATTTGGTTAAGGCAGCTATTGAGGAAGAAATTGCAGTTGTCACCGTTCCAGGAGCCTCTGCAGGGATTTCGGCCTTGATTGCCAGTGGGCTAGCTCCACAACCACATATCTTTTACGGTTTCTTACCGAGAAAATCAGGTCAGCAAAAGCAATTTTTCGACTCAAAAAAAGACTATCCTGAAACACAAATTTTCTATGAATCACCTCATCGTGTGGCAGATACATTGGAAAATATGCTAGAAGTCTACGGTGACCGCTCGGTAGTCTTGGTCAGGGAATTGACCAAAATTTATGAAGAATACCAACGAGGAAAGATTTCAGAGCTACTAGAAAGTATTGCTGAAACGCCACTCAAGGGGGAATGCCTTCTCATCGTCGAAGGTGCCAGTCAGGATGTGGAGGAAAAGGACGAGGAGGACTTGTTTTCAGAAATCCAATCTCGTATCCAAGAAGGCATGAAGAAAAATCAAGCCATAAAGGAAGTTGCGAAACTCTACCAGTGGAATAAAAGCCAACTCTATGCTGCCTACCACGATTGGGAAGAAAATCAATAAAATGACTAAACAGGGAAGTTTGCCTTCTTCCCTTTTTTTGTTATACTAGTAAAAGAAAAATTAGAAAGATTTGTGGGTGTCAAACAGTCTAGTAGCTTGTTTTGATATGAACTTAGGTTCCACCCAAAGAGGTATTAGTGTCGTGTCTCAATCTTATATCAATGTTATCGGTGCTGGCTTGGCAGGGTCTGAAGCAGCTTACCAAATCGCAGAACGTGGTATTCCAGTTAAACTCTATGAAATGCGTGGTGTCAAGTCAACACCCCAACACAAAACAGACAATTTTGCTGAGTTGGTTTGTTCCAATTCCTTACGTGGGGATGCTTTGACCAATGCAGTTGGGCTTCTCAAGGAAGAAATGCGTCGCTTGGGTTCTGTTATCTTGGAATCTGCTGAAGCTACACGTGTTCCTGCTGGTGGAGCCCTTGCGGTGGACCGCGATGGTTTCTCTCAAATGGTGACTGAAAAAGTGGCCAGCCACCCCTTGATTGAAGTGATTCGTGATGAAATTACAGAATTGCCAACTGACGTTATTACTGTGGTCGCTACTGGTCCTTTGACCAGCGATGCCCTAGCTGAGAAGATTCATGCCCTTAATGATGGGGATGGATTCTATTTCTATGACGCGGCGGCGCCGATTATCGACGTTAACACCATCGATATGAGCAAGGTCTATCTCAAGTCTCGTTATGATAAGGGAGAAGCAGCCTACCTCAACGCTCCAATGACCAAACAAGAGTTTATGGATTTCCATGAAGCCTTGGTCAATGCGGAAGAAGCACCGCTCAATTCGTTTGAAAAAGAAAAGTACTTTGAAGGTTGTATGCCAATCGAAGTCATGGCCAAGCGTGGCATTAAAACCATGCTTTATGGTCCGATGAAACCAGTCGGTTTGGAGTATCCAGACGATTACACAGGCCCTCGTGATGGAGAATTTAAAACACCGTACGCGGTTGTCCAACTTCGTCAGGACAATGCGGCTGGTAGCCTATACAATATTGTTGGTTTCCAGACCCACCTCAAATGGGGAGAACAAAAACGTGTTTTCCAAATGATTCCAGGTCTTGAAAATGCGGAGTTTGTCCGTTATGGTGTTATGCACCGCAATTCTTACATGGATTCACCAAATCTTTTGGAGCAGACCTATCGTTCTAAGAAACAACCAAATCTCTTCTTTGCTGGTCAAATGACGGGTGTGGAAGGCTATGTTGAATCAGCAGCTTCAGGCTTAGTTGCAGGTATTAACGCGGCTCGACTCTTCAAGGGTGAAAGTGAAGCTATTTTCCCAGAGACAACAGCGATTGGAAGTCTGGCTCATTACATCACTCATGCGGACAGCAAACATTTCCAACCAATGAATGTCAATTTTGGGATTATCAAGGAATTGGAAGGCGAGCGTATCCGTGATAAGAAGGCTCGTTATGAAAAAATTGCAGAGCGTGCTCTTGCTGACTTAGAGGAATTTTTAACTGTCTAATTTTTTTCAAAGAATTGCTCATGATACTATAAAAATCTTAGAAATTGTGATAAAATAGGTAGGATAAAAAAAGGAGAGTAAAAATGGCGAATCCCAAGTATAAACGTATTTTAATCAAGTTATCAGGTGAAGCCCTTGCCGGTGAACGTGGCGTAGGGATTGATATCCAGACAGTTCAAACAATCGCAAAAGAGATTCAAGAAGTTCATAGCTTAGGTATCGAAATTGCCCTTGTTATTGGTGGAGGAAATCTCTGGCGTGGGGAACCTGCTGCAGAAGCAGGAATGGACCGTGTTCAGGCAGATTACACTGGAATGCTTGGGACCGTGATGAATGCTCTTGTGATGGCAGATTCATTGCAACAAGTTGGTGTCGATACGCGTGTGCAAACTGCCATTGCCATGCAACAAGTAGCAGAACCTTATGTACGTGGACGTGCTCTTCGCCACCTTGAAAAGGGTCGTATCGTTATCTTTGGTGCTGGAATTGGTTCACCTTACTTCTCAACCGATACAACAGCGGCTCTTCGTGCAGCTGAAATCGAAGCAGATGCCATTCTAATGGCTAAAAATGGCGTAGATGGTGTTTACAATGCCGATCCTAAGAAAGACAAGACTGCCGTTAAGTTTGAAGAATTGACCCACCGTGACGTTATCAATAAAGGTCTTCGTATCATGGACTCAACTGCTTCAACCCTCTCAATGGATAACGACATTGATTTGGTTGTCTTCAACATGAACCAACCAGGCAACATCAAACGTGTCGTATTTGGTGAAAATATCGGAACAACAGTTTCAAATAATATCGAAGAAAAGGAATAAGAAAATTATGGCTAATGCAATTGTAGAAAAAGCTAAAGAGAGAATGACCCAGTCTCACCAATCACTTGCTCGTGAATTTGGTGGTATCCGTGCTGGTCGTGCCAACGCAAGCTTGCTAGACCGTATCCACGTAGAATACTATGGAGTCGAAACTCCTCTTAACCAAATCGCTTCAATTACCATTCCAGAAGCGCGCGTCTTGTTGGTAACACCATTTGACAAGTCTTCATTGAAAGACATCGAACGTGCCTTGAACGCTTCTGATCTTGGTATTACACCAGCTAATGACGGTTCTGTGATCCGCTTGGTTATCCCTGCTCTTACAGAAGAGACTCGTCGTGACCTTGCCAAAGAAGTGAAGAAGGTCGGTGAAAATGCTAAAGTAGCTGTCCGTAATATCCGTCGCGACGCTATGGACGAAGCTAAAAAGCAAGAAAAAGCAAAAGAAATCACTGAAGACGAATTGAAGACTCTTGAAAAAGATATTCAAAAAGTAACAGACGACGCTGTGAAACACATCGACGACATGACTGCCAATAAAGAAAAAGAAATCTTGGAAGTCTAAAAATAAACAGAAAAACTCAGTTGGCATTGCTGGCTGAGTTTTATTCGAAAGAAGGAAATATGAATACAAATCTTGCAAGTTTTATCGTTGGACTTATCATCGATGAAAATGACCGTTTTTACTTTGTGCAAAAGGATGGTCAAACCTATGCACTTGCCAAGGAAGAAGGTCAACATACAGTAGGGGATACGGTCAAAGGTTTTGCCTATACAGATATGAAGCAAAAACTCCGCTTGACAACCTTAGAAGTGACTGCCACTCAGGACCAATTTGGCTGGGGAACCGTAACAGAAGTTCGTAAGGACTTGGGTGTTTTTGTCGATACCGGTCTACCTGACAAGGAGATTGTAGTGTCACTCGATATCCTCCCTGAGCTCAAGGAACTCTGGCCTAAGAAAGGTGACAAACTCTACATCCGTCTTGAAGTGGACAAGAAAGACCGAATATGGGGACTCTTGGCATATCAAGAAGATTTCCAACGTCTGGCTCGTCCTGCCTACAACAACATGCAGAACCAAAACTGGCCAGCTATTGTTTACCGTCTCAAGCTGTCAGGGACCTTTGTCTATCTGCCAGAGAATAATATGCTTGGTTTCATTCACCCAAGTGAGCGCTACGCAGAGCCACGTTTGGGGCAAGTGTTAGATGCGCGTGTTATCGGTTTCCGTGAGGTGGATCGTACCTTGAACCTCTCCCTCAAGCCACGTTCCTTTGAAATGTTGGAAAATGATGCCCAGATGATTTTGACTTACTTGGAAAGCAATGGCGGTTTCATGACCTTGAATGATAAGTCGTCTCCTGAGGACATCAAGGCAACCTTTGGTATCTCTAAAGGTCAGTTCAAGAAAGCACTCGGTGGCTTGATGAAGGCTGGCAAAATCAAACAAGATCAGTTTGGGACAGAGTTGATTTAGGTCTTATAGACATGATAAAGAAACTTGAAGAAATGAGTTTAGAGGAACTCTGGCAACTTTTTCCAATTTTTCTAGTAGAGCACAAGTCAGAGTGGAAAGACTGGTATGAATCGGAAAAAACAAGTCTGAAAAAAATATTGGGTGCAAATGTTATTAAAAGAATAGAACATATCGGTAGCACTGCTATTCCTAATATTTGGGCAAAAAATATCGTTGATATTCTGTTAGAAGTAGGTAGAAAAGAGGATTTAGCAAGAGTTAGGGATTTATTGGTGAAGAATGGTTGGCTAGTGATGTCGAAGAGTTCTAACAGGATTTCGCTAAATAAAGGATATACAGAGCAGGGATTTGCTGAGAAAGTTTTTCATTTACATTTGCGAATGACGGGAGATCATGACGAGATTTATTTTAGAGATTATCTCTGCCAGCATCCAGATATTGCCCAAGCGTATCAGGAATTAAAACTAAGTTTGTGGAAAAAATTTGAACACAATCGAGACGCCTATACAGATGCTAAAACAGATTTTATAAACCACTACGTTTCAGAGGTTAAGTCCAGTAATTTTCAAGAATCAGAAAAGTGTCATCAAAAAAAGTCTTGATAGGAGAAAGAATTGAGAAAATCATTTTACACTTGGCTCATGACCGAGCGCAATCCGAAAAGTAATAGCCCAAAAGCCATCTTGGCAGACCTCGCTTTTGAAGAGTCAGCTTTTCCAAAACATACAGATGATTTTGATGAGGTGAGTCGCTTTCTGGAGGAGCATGCCAGTTTCTCTTTTAACCTAGGTGACTTTGACGCCATCTGGCAAGAATACTTAGAACACTAGAGACAATGAGATGAGACTAGTATTTTATTGTTCTCTTTGCTATAATAAAAAGAAATAAACGGATTAGAGAGGTTCTTTATTTGAAGGAACATTCAATAGACATTCAACTAAGTCATCCAGATGACCTGTTCCATCTTTTTGGTTCCAATGAGCGCCATCTTCGTTTGATGGAAGAAGAGCTCGATGTGGTGATTCATGCTCGTACGGAGATTGTCCAGGTTATCGGAGAAGAGACTGCCTGTGAAGAAGCCCGTCAGGTTATCCAGGCTTTGATGGTCTTGGTGAATCGGGGGATGACAGTTGGGACACCAGATGTGGTGACTGCGATTGGCATGGTCAAAAACGATGAAATTGACAAGTTTGTCGCCCTTTACGAAGAAGAAATCATCAAGGATAATACTGGGAAGCCTATCCGTGTCAAAACCTTGGGTCAAAAACTTTATGTGGACAGTGTCAAACAGCATGATGTGACCTTTGGAATCGGACCTGCAGGGACTGGGAAGACCTTTCTTGCAGTGACCTTGGCAGTGACTGCCCTTAAACGTGGACAGGTCAAGCGGATTATCCTGACTCGTCCAGCAGTGGAAGCAGGAGAAAGTCTAGGATTTCTTCCGGGTGATCTTAAGGAGAAGGTCGATCCTTATCTTCGACCAGTTTATGATGCCTTGTATCAGATTCTTGGCAAAGACCAAACGACTCGTCTCATGGAGCGTGAAATTATTGAAATAGCACCCCTTGCCTACATGCGTGGGAGGACCTTGGATGATGCCTTTGTCATTCTCGATGAAGCACAAAATACGACCATCATGCAGATGAAGATGTTCTTGACTCGTTTAGGCTTTAATTCTAAGATGATTGTCAATGGAGATATCAGTCAGATTGACCTGCCACGCAATGTTAAGTCCGGTTTAATTGATGCCCAAGAAAAGCTCAAGAATATTCACCAAATCGACTTTGTTCATTTTTCAGCTAAGGATGTGGTTCGCCATCCTGTTGTTGCTCAGATTATCCGAGCCTATGAACCAGCTCCAGTTAAGGTTGAAGAAAAGAATCAAGAAACAGAATAGCAAAAAAGCAGTTCAGATGTGAACTGCTTTTTTTTAATGAGTGTCTAGCTTTAAACAAGTTCGTCGATAGACGTGTGCTCTTTATCGAGGCCTTGAGCAACTGGGAGGCTAGTTAAGTAACCTTGATAAGTGGTCACACCTTGACGCAAGCCCTCATCTTCAGAAATTGCTTGTGCGAATCCTTTTCCAGCCAAAGCTTCGATATAAGGAAGAGTGACATTGGTTAGGGCGATGGTTGAAGTACGAGCGACCGCACCAGGGATATTGGCAACGGCATAGTGGAGAACACCATGTTTTTCATAGACAGGTTCATCGTGCGTTGTCACACGGTCAGCTGTCTCGATAACACCACCTTGGTCAACAGCAACGTCAACGATGACAGATCCTGGACGCATTTGTTTGACCATCTCATCTGTCACCAATTTCGGTGCTTTAGCACCAGGGATGAGAACTGCACCAATCACCACATCAGCATCTCTCACACTTGCTTCGATGTTGAAAGAATTTGACATAAGTGTTTGAATTTGGTTCCCAAAGATTTCCTCTAACACTGAGAGACGTTTCGCACTGATATCAAGGATGGTTACTTGAGCACCGAGTCCAAGGGCGATGCGGGCAGCATGTGCCCCGACGACACCACCACCAATGATGGTTACTTTTCCTTTTGGAACACCTGGTACACCACCAAGTAGAACACCAGAGCCACCAGCTTGCTTAGTAAGGAAGTAGGCTCCGATTTGAACAGCCATACGACCGGCAACCTCACTCATAGGAACGAGGAGCGGTAGTTGTCCTTGATTGTCACGAACAGTTTCATAGGCAATTCCTGTTGTTTTTGCTGCTAGCATGGCATCTGCTAATTCTGGCGCAGCGGCCATGTGCAAGTAGGTGAAGAGGAGAAGATCGTCGCGCAAATAACCGTATTCAGAAGCTAGTGGTTCTTTTACTTTCACGACTAATTCGGAAGCCCAGGCTTCAGCAGCAGTAGCGACAATCTCAGCTCCTTGCTTTTGATAGTCAGCATCAGTAAATCCTGAACCGAGACCAGCATTTGTTTCGATGAGGACACGATGTCCACGAGAAACTAAGCTATGGACACCAGCAGGTGTGAGGGCAACACGGTTTTCGTTATTTTTAATTTCTTTTGGAATTCCGATTAACATAGAGATAACCTACCTTTCAATTGACGGGATTGTTTTAGTTGTCACATTTCAGTTCATAAATCAAAAATGTGATGGTTTTATTGTATATGAAACCGCTTCAAAAATCAAGAAAAACTTGTCATCCAAATTTATTTATGCTAGACTAGTGAGAATCAAGATTTAATGGAGGGAAAAGTATGGAATCAATATTTGTGAAATTTGCCCAGTATCCATCTATAGAAACGGAGCGTTTATTGCTCCGACCTGTAACCTTGGATGATGCGGAAGCTATGTTTGAGTATGCCTCAGACAGAGAAAATACACGCTACACTTTTCCAACAAATCAAAGCTTGGAAGAAACTAAGAGTAACATTGCTCAGTTTTACTTGGCTAATCCCTTGGGACGTTGGGGGATTGAATTAAAAAGCAATGGCCAGTTTATCGGAACTATTGATTTGCACAAGATTGACCCAATTCTCAAAAAAGCAGCTATTGGTTACATTATCAATAAAAAGTATTGGAATCAAGGATTGACGACAGAAGCCAATCGTGCCGTGATTGAGCTGGCTTTTGAGAAGATTGGAATGAACAAGTTGAGCGCTCTTCACGATAAAGACAATTCCGCATCAGGAAAGGTCATGGAGAAATCAGGTATGCGTTTTTCCTACGAAGAACCCTATGCCAGAATGGATAACAAAGAACCAGGTCGAATTATCACAAGAGTTTATTATGTCTTGACTAAGGAAGACTATTTTGCAAATAAATAAGCAGTTGAAAAGATTTTTCAGCTGTTTTTTCTTCCTCTTACGAATAATCTAAGAGAGGAGAAAATATGGAAGCAATTATCGAGAAAATCAAAGAGTATAAAATCATTGTCATCTGTGCTGGTTTGGGTCTGGCCTTAGGAGGATTTTTCCTGTTAAAGCCAAGTTCACAAACATCTGTGAAAGAAACAAACTTGCAGGCTGAAGTTGCAGCTGTTTCAAAGGATTCATCGTCTGAAAAAGAAGTGAAGAAGGAAGAAAAAGAAGAGTCTCTGGAACAAGATCAGATCACAGTGGATGTCAAAGGTGCTGTCAAATCACCAGGGATTTATGATTTGCCAGTCGGTAGTCGGGTCCATGATGCTGTTCAGAAAGCAGGTGGCTTGACAGAGCAAGCAGATAGCAAATCGCTCAATTTAGCCCAGAAAGTCAGCGACGAGGCTCTGGTCTACGTTCCGAGTAAGGGGGAAGAAGTAGCTAGTCAGCAGACTGCCTCTGGAACGACTCCTTCGACAAGTAAAGAAAAGAAGATCAACCTCAATAAAGCTAGTCTGGAAGAACTAAAACAGGTCAAAGGCTTGGGAGGAAAGCGAGCCCAGGATATTATCGATCATCGTGAGGCGAATGGGAAATTCAAGTCGGTTGATGAACTCAAGAAGGTTTCTGGCATTGGTGCTAAGACCATAGAAAAGCTAAAAGATTATGTCACAGTGGATTAAGAATTCCCCAATTCCCCTAATCTATCTGAGTTTTCTATTGCTCTGGCTTTACTATGCAATTTTTGGAGCGTCCTATCTCGCACTGCTAGGTTTTGTTTTTTTGCTTGTCTGTCTCTTTTTCCAATTTCCTTGGAAATCGGCCGGTAGAGTTCTAGCGATTTGTGGAGTTTTTGGATTTTGGTTTTTGTTTCAAAATTGGCAACAGACTCAAGCAAGTCAAAACCTAGTGGATTCTGTTGAGAGGGTACGGATTTTGCCTGACACTATTAAGGTCAATGGAGATAGTCTGTCCTTTCGGGGCAAGGCTGACGGCCGCACCTTCCAAGTTTACTATAAACTCCAGTCTGAGGAGGAGAAAGAGCTCTTTCAGGCCTTAACAGACCTTCACGAGATAGAGCTAGAAGGAAAATTGTCCGAGCCAGAAGGCCAGAGGAATTTTGGTGGATTTGATTACCAAGCCTACCTGAAGACTCAGGGGATTTACCAGACATTGACTATCAAGAACATCCAGTCATTTAAACAGGTTAAAAGTTGGGATATAGGAGAAAATCTGTCTAGTTTACGTCGAAAGGCTGTAGTTCGGATCAAGACGCACTTTCCAGACCCTATGCGCAACTATATGACAGGTCTCTTGCCAGGACATCTGGACACGGACTTTGAGGAGATGAATGAGCTTTATTCCAGTCTTGGAATTATTCACCTTTTTGCCTTATCAGGTATGCAGGTGGGCTTCTTTATGGATGGTTTTAAGAAACTTTTATTGCGCCTGGGCTTAACTCAAGAAAAGTTGAAGTGGCTAACTTATCCCTTTTCTCTTATCTATGCAGGTCTGACAGGATTTTCAGCTTCGGTCATTCGCAGTCTCTTGCAAAAGTTACTGGCCCAACATGGTGTTAAGGGGTTGGATAATTTTGCCCTAACGGTCCTTGTCCTCTTTATCATTATGCCTAACTTTTTCCTAACTGCAGGAGGAGTCTTGTCCTGCGCTTATGCTTTTATCTTGACCATGACTAGCAAAGAAGGCGATGGGATCAAGGAAGTTGCCAGAGAAAGTTTGGTCATTTCTTTGGGAATATTGCCCATTCTATCCTTCTATTTTGCAGAATTTCAGCCTTGGTCTATCCTTTTGACCTTTGTCTTTTCCTTTCTGTTTGATGTGGTCTTCTTGCCGCTTTTGTCCATCTTATTCATTCTGTCTTTTATTTACTCAGTCACTCAGTTTAACTTTGTCTTTGAGTGGTTAGAGGGCGTCATTCGCTTGGTATCGCAGCTGGCAAGCAGGCCACTGGTCTTTGGGCAACCAAACGCATGGTTTTTGATTCTTCTCTTAGTTTCATTGGCCTTGGTCCATGACTTTAGGAAAAATGTCAAAAGACTAGTAGGATTCAGTCTCTTTATCGTGGGGTTCTTTTTCCTGACCAAGCATCCACTGGAAAATGAAATCACCATGCTAGATGTGGGGCAAGGAGAAAGTATTTTCTTACGGGATGTAACTGGTAAAACCATTCTCATAGATGTCGGTGGAAAGGCAGAATCTGATAAGAAAATAGAGGATTGGCAAGAAAAGGCGACGACCAGCAATGCCCAGCGAACCTTGATTCCCTATCTTAAAAGTCGAGGAGTAGACAAGATTGATCAGATGGTTTTGACCAATACAGACAAGGAGCATGTTGGAGATTTGCTGGAGGTGACCAATGCTTTCCATGTGGGCGAAATTTTAGTGTCAAAAGGAAGTTTGACACAGAAGGAATTTGTGGCAGAACTACAAGCGACTCAAACCAAGGTACGCAGTGTAACTGCAGGGGAGAACTTGCCGATTTTTGGGAATCAGTTAGAAGTCCTATCTACAAGGCAGATTGGAGATGGGGATCGTGATGATTCTCTGGTTCTTTATGGGAGACTCTTGGATAAGTACTTTCTCTTCACAGGAAATTTGAAAGAGAAGGGAGAGAAGGACTTGCTGAAGCAATACCCTAACTTAGAGGTGGATGTCTTGAAAGCAAACCAACATGGTGCTAAAACCTCATCAAATCCAACTTTCCTAGAAAAAATCAAACCAGAAATTACTCTCATTTCAGTTGGAAAAAACAATCTTGCGAAACTCCCCCATCAGGAAACCTTGACACGAATGGAAAGTATCAAGAGTAAGATTTACAGAACTGACCAGCAAGGGGCTATCCGCTTTAAAGGATGGAATAGTTGGCAGATTGAAAGTGTTCGTTAGGAAGAAAAGATGTTATATATTAGTAAAATAAACAGATAATCTGTTGCATAATATAGGGAAAAACGATATAATGAAAGCGTCTCCAATAGTAAAGATATAAATGCAATGAAAACATGAAAAATCAGTAAAACCCGTTTTATTAGCTAGTTTGTTATCTGTTGGTCTTTTTCAATCCATTGCATCTGCTGTAACAGTCACTAAAAAATATTGGTATGATTGGAATACTATGTGGGAATATAGTACTAACTATCACAACCATCAATACATTTCTAGCCCGTTATGGTCTATTCTGAGTATAAAATTGGCGGAGGATGGAATTACAATCGTTATGAGGTCATAAACTACTACAGCGGAGGCTATTAATTGATAAAGAGTGAGAAAAGGAGGGCTGTATATGATAACTCTTACTCATGTTACCTTAAAAACGCGACAAGTCATCTTGCAAGATGCGGATTTCACCTTTAAAAAAGGTAGGATTTATGGCCTTCTTGCTATCAATGGCTCTGGAAAGACGACCCTGTTCCGCGCTATTAGCAAGCTGCTTCCCCTTGGTAGTGGACATATCGCAGCCTCTCCTTCTTTATTTTATTATGAAAGCGTTGAATGGCTGGATGGAAACTTAAGTGGGATGGACTACCTTCGTCTCATAAAAAATATCTGGAAGTCAGACCTAAACTTGGGGGACGAAATCGCCTATTGGGAAATGTCTGACTATATCAACCTTCCCATCCGCAAGTATTCCTTAGGGATGAAGCAACGCTTGGTGATTACCATGTATTTCCTCAGTCAGGCGAAATGCTGGCTCATGGATGAGATAACAAATGGCTTAGATGAGTATTATCGACAGAAGTTTTTTGATAGGCTGGCACAAATCAATAGACAAGAACAGCTGGTTCTTTTGAGTTCCCACTACAAAGAGGAGTTAATGGAGATTTGCGATAGCATCGTAACCATTCGTCAGGGGCAGATAGAAGAGGTTCCGTTATGAAAGATATTAGCCTATTTTTATTAAAGAAAGTTTTCAAAAGTCGTTTAAACTGGATTATCTTACTTTTATTTGCATCTGTACTCGGTGTTACCTTTTATTTAAATAGTCAGACTGCAAACTCACACAGCTTGGAGAGCGAGTTGGAAACCCGTCTTGTAAAAGATGAGAGAATCGTCAATGAAAATGAAGTGAAGCTTTCCCAAATGTCTGACACCAGCTCGGAGGAATACCAGATTGTTAAAAGTAATTTAGACTCGCAAAAAAATCTTTTGACTCAAAAGAAAGAAATTCTGGCTTTGTTAAAAGAAGGACGCTGGAAAGAAGCCTACTATTTGCAGTGGCAAGATGAAGAGAAGAATTATGAAGTTATGTCAAATCAACCGACTTCTAGCTCTGAATTAAAAATGGCGAGCGACCGCCAACGGAAGATTTACCAAGCCCTGTATCCCTTGAATATAAAAGCCCACAATTTAGAATATCCGACCCACGGGATTGATCAGATTGTCTGGATTTTAGAGGCTATCATCCCAAGCTTGTTTGTGATTGGTATTATTTTTATGCTAACACAACTGTTCGCAGAAAGATATCAAAATCATCTCGATACAGCTCAGTTATATCCTTTTTCAAAAGCGACATTTGCCATGTCCTCTCTTGGAGTTGGGGTGAGCTATGTAACCGTGCTGTTTATTGGAATCTGTGGATTTTCTTTTCTAGTGGGAAGTCTGATAAGTGGTTTTGGACAGTTGGATTATCCCTACCCATTCTATAGTTTAACGAATCAAGAGGTAACTATTGGAAAAATACAAGATGTGTTATTTCCTAGCTTGCTATTAGCTTTCTTAGCCTTTATCGTCATTGTGGAAGTCGTCTACTTGATTGCTTACTTTTTCAAGCAAAAAATGCCTGTCCTCTTTCTTTCCCTCATTGGGATTGTTGGCTTATTGTTTGGTATCCAAACGATCCAGCCTCTTCAGAGTATTGCCCATCTGATTCCCTTTACTTACCTGCGTTCAGTGGATATTTTATCTGGAATATTACCTAAACAGATTGATAATGTCAATCTGAATTGGAGCATGGGGATGGTCTTACTTCCTTGCCTGATTATCCTTTTGTTAGTGGGGATTCTATTTATTGAAAGATGGGGAAGTTCACGTAAAAAGGAAGTTGTTAATAAGTCTTAGCGTCCCTATACGGAAGGTGAGGAAAAAACTAACATAGGGAGGGAACCAACTAGGTTCTCTCTTTTTGATGTGGACATCAAGAAGAAAACAGAAACTTTTTCGAAAAAATAACTTTTTATCTTGACAAGGAATAGAAAACTTGGTATCATATAAAAGTTGAGAAAAGCAGAAGTGAGAGCTTCTCGCCTTGTGACATCAGGTTGCCTGGCCCTACGGATGAAAAGTTTCTAAGAAACGCTATCATAACGTGCGGGCTTGTATCATTACGAGTCCGCTATTGTTTTTCTCTAATAATAAAAAAGAGGTGAAAACCATAGCAAAGCAAGACTTATTCATCAATGATGAAATTCGTGTACGTGAAGTTCGCTTGATCGGTCTTGAGGGAGAACAGCTAGGCATCAAGCCACTCAGTGAAGCGCAAGCATTAGCTGATAGTGCAAATGTTGACTTAGTATTGATCCAACCCCAAGCAAAGCCACCTGTTGCTAAAATTATGGACTACGGTAAGTTCAAATTTGAGTACCAGAAAAAGCAAAAAGAACAACGTAAAAAACAAAGTGTTGTTACTGTGAAAGAAGTTCGTCTGAGTCCAACTATTGACAAGGGTGACTTTGACACAAAACTTCGCAATGCACGCAAGTTCCTTGAAAAAGGAAATAAAGTTAAGGTATCTATCCGCTTTAAGGGTCGTATGATTACCCATAAAGAGATTGGTGCAAAAGTTTTAGCCGAGTTTGCTGAAGCAACACAAGATATTGCGATCATCGAACAACGAGCTAAGATGGATGGACGCCAAATGTTCATGCAGTTGGCGCCAGCAACTGACAAAAAATAATTGTCAGAAAGTTAAATAAAGGAGAAAAAATCATGCCAAAACAAAAAACACACCGCGCATCAGCTAAACGTTTCAAACGTACAGGTTCTGGTGGACTTAAACGTTTCCGTGCTTACACTTCTCACCGTTTCCACGGAAAAACTAAGAAACAACGTCGTCATCTTCGTAAAGCATCTATGGTGCATTCAGGAGATTTCAAACGTATCAAAGCAATGCTTACTCGCTTGAAATAATAGCCTAACAGTAAGTAAACAATTCTAGGAAATATTTGGAGGAAATAAAACATGGCACGTGTTAAAGGTGGCGTTGTATCACGCAAACGTCGTAAACGTATTCTTAAATTAGCAAAAGGTTACTATGGAGCTAAACACATCTTGTTCCGTACTGCAAAAGAACAAGTAATGAACTCTTACTACTATGCATACCGTGACCGTCGTCAGAAAAAACGTGACTTCCGTAAATTGTGGATCACTCGTATCAATGCGGCAGCTCGTTTGAACGGACTTTCATACTCACAATTGATGCATGGTTTGAAATTGGCTGAAATCGAAGTTAACCGTAAAATGCTTGCTGACTTGGCTGTTAACGATGCAGCAGCTTTCACAGCTCTTGCAGATGCAGCTAAAGCAAAACTTGGTAAATAATGACAAACTGTTTCATTCTTACTCTCGTGGTTTTTACCGCAAGAGTAGGGTGAAACTTTTTTATTTTCCTTAAACGATTTTCTATTTTAAAGAGTAAATGACAGATTTTTTCAAAGAAAATAGGATATTTCCTGTATAATAGGAATATCTAAAAAAGATTTGGAGTTAGAAGAAGATGATAGTAGGTATTGATTTAGGAACGACTAATTCTTTAGTAGGGGTTTATCAAGATGGCCAGGTCAAGTTGATTCCCAATGCTTTTGGTGAGTATTTGACGCCATCTGTTGTGGCTTTAGATGACAATGATGAGATTATAGTTGGAAAAATTGCCAAGGAACGCTTGGTGACTCACCCAGACAAGACCGTTTCTCAGTTCAAGCGTTTTATGGGGACCAAGCATGAATTGACGCTAGGAAATCGAGCATATAAGGCTGAAGAATTGAGCTCTTTTATCATTCGAAAGTTGGTAGACGATGCAGAGACCTATCTTGGAGAAAAGGTCGAGGAAGTGATTGTCAGTGTACCAGCCTATTTCAATGATGCTCAACGCTATGCGACCAAACTAGCAGGGAAATTTGCAGGTGTTCAGATTGATCGGATTATCAATGAACCCTCTGCAGCAGCTCTTGCTAAAAGATCTATGGTAAACCAAGAAGATCAATCTTTTATTGTGGTCGATTTTGGTGGTGGTACTCTTGATATTTCAGTTGTGGAGCTTTTTGATAATATCGTCGAAATCGTGTCGATTGCAGGGGACAATCGTTTGGGAGGAGAAGACTTCACTGCGGCTATTGCTGAGGAATTTTTAGTTTCCAATCAATTAACCAAGGATACGATTTCCCGTGAATTTTATGGCAAAATTCTGGTACAGGCTGAAAAGACTAAACTAGAACTCAATGAGAAAGAAGAAGTGAAGATGACAGTTCTGGACCAAGAACAGGAATACACTTTAGACTTGAGCTACCAGCGTTTTTATGAGCTTTGTCAGCCTCTGCTAGCCCGTGTTAAGGCCGTTTTGGACCGTGCCTTGATGGATGCGCGCTACAGCTATGTATCATCAGATAACTTTGTTCTTGTTGGGGGGACTTCGAAACTCCGCTTGGTTCAGGATTTTTTATCCTACTGTATCAATCAAGTGGTGCAGGTTTCGGATGATCCCGATCGGATGATTGCGAGAGGTTGTGCCCTTTTAGCAGGAATAAAAGAACGCCAGGGTGAGATACGAGATTTATTACTGTCTGATATTTGTCCTTTTACACTGGGGATTGAGATAGTTGGCGACCGCTTTTCGCCGATTATTGAGCGAAATTCAACCCTACCTGCTTCACGCATCGAGCAGTACTATACGGCTGAATTGGGACAGAGTCAAGTCAAGATAAAGGTCTATCAAGGTGAGATGATGAAGGCATCACAAAATCTGTTCCTAGGAGAATTAGAAGTTCCCGTCCCTGTGAATACTCGAGTAAATGAAAGTTTCACAGTTCGATTCACCTATGATTTAAATGGAATTTTGGATGTCGAAGTGAAAATTGATTCAACACAGGAAGTCTTTAGTCATGTTATTCTCCAAGATAGTGTTACTCTGACAGAAAAGGAAATCAAGGCTAATCAAGCAGAGTTGACTCGCTATAAGATCAATGCTCAAGAAACAGAGGTTTATCGTTTCTTGATTGAAAAAGCGAATCGTGTGTACAGTATGCTCTTGGGGAGAAGAAGAGAGGAGCTAATGGCTGAAACTAGACGATTTGAAGAAGAGGTCAGCCAAGCATCTATGTATCATTTGCCAAAACTTTATCAATCATTTTCAAACTATCTAGACTTCCTAGAGCGAGGACTGTAAAAGAGGAGACCTTATGAATATATGGGAAACTTTAGGAATAGAGCCAACAACTGACGTCAAGCTAATTAGAAGACGTTATGCTGAACTGGTCCGCCTCTATCACCCAGAAGACCAACCAGAAATTTACCAAGAAATTGTTGAAGCTTACCAAAAAGCCTTGATTTATGCGAGATCTAGAAATACAAGACCAGAAAATAGCCTAAGAAAAGCGAGTGACTCTCAAGAAGCTACTAAACTTGAAGAAGAGGAAAATGGAAAGCCTAACTCTAGTCTCAACTTTGAAAACTTGACTGAAGAAACGAAGACTGAGAACGAAGAGTCTGAAACATCTAGTCTTGATTTCAGTGATTATCAGCAATCGACTGATAAAACCAGCAATTCCTTTAACTTTGAAACCTATAAAGCAGAAGAGGATGAGCAAAAGTCCACCCTTGACTTTAGTGACTATGATGAGGAAGTTCAGCTAAATGGAGATTCTGAAGAAAGAGCTAAGAATCCCCTCAATTTTGAAACGTTTGGTGACGAAGAGAACCGTGGGCAAGAAGAAACAACAAGGTCTACTCTTGACTTTAGTGGTTATAATGAAGAAACTTATCTGATTCGAAATGCGATTGAAAGTATTGTTGGAAATGACGGTTATAACCAAGAGGAACAAGAGCATCTATGGCGTCAGTTCTTTCATCAGTATCAGTATGATATGGACATTATTCAATCCGTTTTAGAGGAAATGGATGTTTATATTTTTAACAAACCGGAGCAATTTTCTATCCTCATTCCCTTGCTGGAAGACTATATACCTGACTTTAAGTACTGGGGATATTACTATAAACTGAAGTATTGGAAAGTTAAAAGAGCTATAGCAGAAGAGGAAGGCAGTTCTCTTGAAAGCGCCCATGAAGCCACTGAGGAATTCTATTATTCTTATCAACTTTGCCAAGAAATTCTCCAAGATTCTAACAAAGCAAATAAATTGAGCTCTTGGATAGAGTTTTTCAAGCACCCCTATCTTGCCTTTATGGTCTTAGATCAAGTAAATCAAAATCGTCAGATAATCAAGAGTGTGCCAGTTTTAATCTATATTCTAGAAAAAAACCGACAAGTCATATTTGAAGAGGATTATCCACTCTTGAATGACTTGGCTGATTACTTAGAGAAAGTAAAAGGGGAGCTGGGAGAAAACGTTGACTTTAGTCACTACTCTCTAGATAATTCAGATGAAGTTGAGGCAGCCTTTTATGAGTTGCTCCATGCTCGGTATCAAGACGAGTATATACTGTTACGTGATTGGCAATATCTTTTTGAATCAGTCAAAGATCACACGCTCCTACTTGATTTGTTAGAAAAAGTGGACGTCTATCCTTTAACCAATGCGAAAGTGTTAGCTCTCGTTCTCCAATTTGTGGAACGTTACAGTGATGAGGAGTCAAATCCTTACCTGAAAAAACTTCATTTCTGGAAGAGTATCCATTCCTATCCTTCAGTGGTAGAGGAGTATGCACTTAACAAAAAAGAAAATTTTGATTACTGGTACAATGAAGGTTATCTTTATATAGATAAGCTCACTAAGAACGATGAAGATATCAATGATTGGGAAAAGTGGAGAAGCTACTTTAAAGGAAGACCACGTATTCTAACGATTTTACTTCAACAGATCTATAAGGAGTACCATCGGTTTACAGACGGCGAGCTCCTGAGATATGTTTTATCTCCTTTTCCTACTTCTAAAATGGCTCCCCAAATGATGACGGAGGAGACAGACCAGAAACTAGAAGAGATGACAGTTTATGCTTATGAACTTAGTCATCCAAAGGCCAAGCTCTCTTATTTGGATTGGAAAAAAAGACAAGTCTTTAAAAATAAGTTTCTTCAGTTTGTCTTTGGTCTATTTTCGATTGTGAGTTTGATACTCAGTGTTCTAGAGCAACCTATTGATAATTTATGGGTCCATGCTGGTATGTTTTCTCTCTTTTACGCCTATATGCTAAAATTAAGGCAAACACAGATTGAGGAAGGAGTGACAGCTAGGGGTTCAAAACGAAAATTCTACCACAGTCCCCATCCATGGTTCCTATTCATCTTGTTATTGCTCCTCGTCACTCCATTCTTACCGTTTGGTCTTATTGGGGCCCTTATTTTCATTACATTTTTCTGTCTCATCGATGGTTTCCAGGTGAGTCAAGGGCTGAAGTGGGATTATTCTTTGGATAAGCTGATTCCTGTCGGTATCTTTCTTTCTGCTGGCTTCTTATCTGCTTTGGTAAATCGAAGCCAGATCATTTCCGGAGTTGCAATGATGTACTTCCATATTTTTGTAATCCTTGTGATTTGCTTGTCTTTTACACGATTTAGTCCCGGATTTCCAACATCATTGAAAAAAATTCTCCTTCCAGCAATCTTGGGTATCCTACTCTTTCAATTATTGCCTTTCGTTCACAGCCGCTTAAACCTCTTTAATCCAACTATTCTACGAAATGAAACGCTGGCCATAACCGTTATCCTCTTGTTAAATGGAATTGTCTTGTCTTATTTTACAAAGGAACAGGGTTTCATGATTGGAGTAAAGAAGGCCTTTATGATTTATGGATTGCAAATCTTTATTTTCCTAAGAAGACTATTCCGAATCCTTTTCTCACTTATACCTTATTTAGGCAAAGTTTATTTTGAAAAAGACCTATTAATCTTGAACAGCGAATTTACGTTCTACTTCCTTGAGGGGCTTTTTGTCCTGATCATGCTTTTCCTTATTGGCAATATACGCAAGGAAAATCGTAAAAGTGCTTCTTAGAATGAAAGCGTAGAGAAGAGGACTCTAGTTCAAGTTTCTAGTAAATTTTCCTGAATAAGGGTATAATAGAACTATTCAAATGAAAGAGGTAATGAAAATGGCTTCAAAAATGCTACACACTTGCTTGCGAGTAGAAAACCTTGAAAAATCAATCGCTTTTTATCAAGATGCTTTTGGATTTAAAGAATTGCGTCGCAGAGATTTTCCAGATCATGCTTTCACCATTGTCTATCTAGGACTTGAGGGGGATGACTATGAGTTGGAGTTGACTTACAACTATGATCATGGACCTTATGTTGTGGGTGACGGCTTTGCTCACATCGCTCTAAGTACACCTGACCTTGAGGCACTCCATCAAGAACATAGCGCTAAAGGCTATGAGGTTACAGAGCCCAAAGGCCTACCAGGTAACCCACCAAACTATTACTTTGTCAAGGATCCGGATGGCTACAAGGTCGAAGTCATTCGTGAAAAATAATCCAGTACAGTCAAGTAGAATGTTCGTTTTCTACTTGACTTTTTTACTTTGAAAGAGTATACTAATACAAATTTAACCTTTAAGGGGAGTCCAGAGAGACTCACAAGGTGTCAGATAAAAGGGATAAGGGGACTCTCTGTGGAGACTTTTTAAGTGTGCGCATGAGTTCTAGCCTAACCCAACTGAGGCCTTGCATTAGCAAGGCCTTTTCTTTATCTGGTCCCCTTAAATTTAAGGAGGAAAAGTCATGAATCCCACATGTAAGAAGCGTTTGGGTGCCATTCGTTTGGAAACCATGAAGGTGGTCGCACAAGAGGAAATTGCGCCAGCAATCTTTGAATTAGTCCTAGAAGGGGAGATGGTTGAAGCCATGCGAGCAGGCCAATTTCTTCATCTGCGTGTGCCTGATGATGCCCATCTCTTGCGCCGTCCTATTTCAATTTCGTCTATTGACAAGATCAAGAAGCAGTGTCATCTCATTTATCGGATAGAGGGGGCTGGGACAGCTATTTTTTCAACTTTAAGACAGGGAGATACTCTTGATGTGATGGGGCCTCAGGGAAATGGGTTTGACTTGTCTGATTTAGACAATCAGAGCCAAGTTCTCCTCGTTGGTGGGGGGATTGGTGTTCCCCCCTTGCTTGAAGTAGCAAAGGAATTGCATGCGCGTGGGGTGACAGTAGTGACAGTCCTTGGTTTTGCGAATAAGGATGCTGTGATTCTCGAAACCGAATTGGCCGAGTATGGTCAGATCTTTGTAACGACAGATGATGGTTCTTATGGCATTAAGGGAAATGTATCTGTTGTCATCAATGATTTAGACATTCAATTTGATGCTGTTTACTCATGTGGGGCTCCTGGAATGATGAGGTATATCAATCAAACCTTTTATGATCATCCAAGAGCCTATCTATCTCTAGAATCTCGTATGGCTTGTGGGATGGGAGCTTGCTATGCATGCGTTCTAAAAGTGCCAGATAGTGAGACCGTCAGCCAACGCGTCTGTGAAGATGGCCCTGTTTTTCGCACAGGAACAGTTGTATTATAAGGAGAAAGTCATGACTAACAAACGTTTACAAGTTTCTCTACCGGGCTTGGATTTGAAAAATCCCATCATTCCAGCATCAGGCTGTTTTGGTTTTGGTCAGGAGTATGCCAAGTACTATGATTTAGACCTTTTAGGCTCCATTATGATCAAGGCGACGACACTAGAACCCCGTTTTGGGAATCCAACTCCCAGAGTTGCAGAGACACCTGCCGGTATGCTCAATGCAATCGGTCTGCAAAATCCAGGTTTAGAAGCTGTTTTAGCTGAGAAATTGCCTTGGCTGGAAAGAGAGTATCCTAAACTTCCCATCATCGCCAATGTAGCAGGCTTTTCAAAACAAGAGTACGCTACCGTTTCTCAGGGAATTTCCAAGGCAGCTAATGTAAAAGCGATCGAGCTCAATATCTCTTGTCCGAATGTGGATCACGGCAATCATGGACTTTTGATTGGGCAAGATCCTGATCTAGCTTATGAAGTGGTAAAAGCAGCTGTGGAAGCCTCTGATGTGCCAGTTTATGTCAAGTTAACCCCTAGTGTAACGGATGTTGTCACTATTGCTAAAGCCGCAGAAGATGCAGGAGCAAGTGGTTTAACCATGATCAATACTCTAGTCGGTATGCGCTTTGACCTCAAAACAAGAAAACCAATCCTAGCCAATGGAACAGGTGGAATGTCTGGACCAGCAGTCTTTCCAGTAGCCCTCAAACTCATCCGCCAAGTCGCCCAAACAACTGACCTTCCCATCATTGGCATGGGGGGAGTGGATTCGGCTGAAGCAGCGTTAGAAATGTATCTGGCTGGTGCCTCTGCCATCGGAGTTGGAACAGCTAACTTTACCAATCCTTATGCCTGTCCTGATATTATTGAAAATTTACCAAAAGTCATGGATAAATACGGCATTAGCAGTCTAGAAAATCTCCGTCAGGAAGTCAAAGCCAGTCTGAGATAAGTTAGTCTTTCCTTATCGTCAACAAGAAATAGAATCTTCATCAATTTGTAATATTTCCGTCGATTAACTATGTTACAATAGGGTTTAGAAAACGTTATTGGAGCATTTAAATGAAACGATGGAAAGTGGCCCTAGTAAGTGCTGGCTTATTGGGGTGTTTTTTTACTGTAGTGGAGACAGCAAAAGCAGAAGAAGGTTCATGGCAAGGAAAGACCTACCTCAAAGCAGACGGGAAACCAGCAACCAACCAATGGATCTATGACCAAACGTATCAGAACTGGTTTTATTTAACAGCTGATGGAAATCGTGCTGAGAACGGCTGGCTGACTGTTGGTGGTAAAGATTACTATTTTAACGAAGCTGGAAAATTAGCTACGAAAACGTGGGTTGGCCAGTACTATGTGACTGAAAGTGGTGCTAAAGCCAAGGAACAGTGGGTATTTAATCAGGAACAAGAATCCTGGTATTATCTCAAGTCTGATGGTCAGAAAGCTCAAAAAGAATGGATTCAACAAGGTCAGGAAAAATATTACCTTAAAGAAGACGGGAAAATGGCCAAAGATGAGTGGATCACTCAAGGGGAGAACCAGTACTACATCAATTCACAAGGTAAAATGCTGAAAAATGCTTGGCTTGGTAAGAATTATATATCAGAAAATGGTCATAAGGTTAAACAAGCCTGGATTTATGATGACAACTATAGCAGTTGGTTCTACCTTCAACAAGATGGTACCTATGCTGAAAATGGCTGGTTAACCATAGATGGGAAGGACTACCATTTTAAATCAGGCGGTTATCTTTCTACTGAGCGCTGGATTGATCGCTTCTATGTTGCGAAGAGTGGAGCTAAATTGAAATCGGAATGGCTCTTTGATAAGAATTATGATGCTTGGTTTTACTTGAAATCTGATGGTAGCTATGCCGAAAAAGGCTGGGAAACGATCAAAGAAAAAGATTACCATTTCAAATCAGGCGGCTATCTTTCTACTGAGCGCTGGATTGACCGCTTCTATGTTGCTAAAAGTGGAGCTAAATTGAAATCGGAATGGCTCTTTGACAAGAATTATAACTCTTGGTTTTACTTGAAAGCTGACGGAACCTATGCTGAAAAAGGTTGGCAAACCATCAAAGGCAAGGATTACCATTTCAAATCAGGCGGCTACCTCTCTACGGAAACTTGGATTGACCGCAGTTATGTGACGAGTAGTGGAGCAAAAGCTGGCAAAGGTTGGCTCTTTGACAAGAATTATAACTCTTGGTTCTATATTAAGGCTGATGGAAATTACGCCAATAAAGAATGGCTCTGGGATAATGGCTACTATTATCTCAAATCAGGAGGCTACATGGCCACAAGTGAGTGGGTATGGTACAAGAATAACTGGTTCTACCTCAAGTCAAATGGAAAGATGGCTGAGAAAGAATTAATCTACGATTCATCCGACCAATCATGGTATTACCTTAAATCAGGCGGTTATATGGCAAAAAATGAAACTGTGGATGGTCATACCTTGGATGCTTCTGGTAGATGGCATGTTGCGGATAAAACCAAATATTACAAAGTTAAACCCATCACAGCCTATGTCTATAGTGCATCTGGAGAAATCTTGAGTTACATTAACCAAGGAAGCATTGTTTCACTGGATAGCTCGACGCGAAAAGGCGGCCGACTTGCAGTTTCGATTTCTGGCTTGTCTGGCTATATGAATCAAAGTGATTTGACAGCAGTAGATGAAGGTAGCGAGTTTATCCCTCATTATACTAGTGATGGGAAATTCCTCTACCATGAACTCTCTCCATACACGAGTATCAAAGTAGCTCCACACACATCTGCTATGGTTATTGGTAAGAAGTACTACTCAACTGACGGGGAGCATTTTGATGGCTTTACCATTAAAAATCCTTTCCTCTACAAAAACTTGAGAGAACCAAGTAATTATAGTGCAGCTGAATTGGATAAACTGTATTCGATGATGAACTTGCAGGATAGTCCTCTAGCAGGTAAAGGAGCGACTTTCAAAGAGGCTGAAGAACGTTACGGTGTCAATGCCCTTTACTTGATGGCCCATAGTGCCCTTGAAAGTGCGTGGGGTCGCAGCCAAATTGCCAGAGATAAGAACAACTTCTTTGGTATTGCAGCCTATGATACGAGCCCATATCTCTCAGCCAAGAGCTTTGATAATGTGGATAAAGGAATTCTCGGTGCGGCCAAGTGGATTCGAGAGAATTACATCGACTACGGCAGAGACCACCTTGGAAACAAGGCAACTGGAATGAATGTTCGCTATGCTTCCGACCCATACTGGGGTGAGAAAATAGCCAGCATCATGATGACCATCAATAGCAGACTTGGTGGGAAAGACTAATCAAAAAAATCAACGGTAACTACTGCAAAGTGGTTATCGTTTTTGCTTTGGACACTGTGATAAAATAGTATAACAACAGCTTCTTTATTCTTGATTAATTAGCAAAATGATTGTAAAATGTAAAAAGAAGAATTAATATATTTATCATACAAAATAAAGGAGATTTTTATGAAAAAGCTACTATCCTTCTCAATTGCCTTGCTTTCAATCACAACACTAGTTGCTTGTTCTGGACATAAGGCGGAATCAAAGGTCCCAGAAGAAAAAATTGAACAGAAGCAAATCAAGTTTGATGAGAAGTTGTTTAAAGAAGCTGGACTCTTGCCTTTTAAAAATGAAAAGCAACTAGAACTTGGAGAGTTGGATTCCAAATCACGCGCGACGGGTGCTCATATTCAACTCAAGGATAGCGACGAGCCAACTGAAAAGAGAGAGCCTAAGATAAGTTATAACCCGGTTGGTTGGCACAACTATAATTTTTATTATGGAGATGGCTCTAAAAAGGCTTGGTTGATGAATCGTGGTCATTTGATTGGGTACCAGTTTAGCGGATTAAACGATGAAAAGAAAAACTTGGTTCCGATGACTAACTGGCTCAATGCTGGAACTTATTATGGTACAGATAATACTAATCAAGAAAGCATGCTTTATTATGAAAATCGGTTGGACTCTTGGTTGGCCAATCACCCAAACTACTATCTTGACTATAAGGTGACCCCGATTTATCAAAAGGACGAATTGATTCCAAGACAGATTGAGTTGCAGTATGTGGGAATTGATGAAAACGGCAAACTCTTGGAGATCAAGCTGGGTGGTAGTAAGGAAAAGGTTGATCAGTATTCTGTGACGCATGTTATTCTAGACAATGTTTCAGCTAATGCGGAAATCAATTATTTGGCTGGTACTGCTAAAAATACAGTTGAAAACGGAGAAGAAAAAGCTAAGAAAGAAGCTGAAGAAAAGGCTAAGAAGGAAGCTGAGGAAAAAGCCAAGAAAGAGGTTGAGGAAAAAGAAGTAGCTGAAAAGAAAGCGAAAGAGGAAGAAGAAGAAAAAGTACGTCAGGCTGCACAAGAAAAGGAAGAAAGTCAGGAATCAAACTCGCAATCAACAAATTCAGGTGGCTACTTTAGGGATAGAAACGGAAGATGGCACAGACCAAATGGTAAATTTGCTTCCAAGAAAGAAATCAGAGAAGCCGGATTGCAGTGGTAGGATGAATTTAGTAGATATACAGTCAAAAAGCCGTTGGAAAACGGTTTTTTGTTATAATTAAACTAAGAATTTAGAATTAAAGGAGAAAAATTTGATGAGATACATAACTCTTGGTCAAGATGACAAACAATTATCAGAAATTGTTCTCGGAATGATGAGAATAAAAGACAAGTCTGTAAAAGAAGTTGAAGAGCTTGTAGAAACAGCACTTTCTGTTGGAATCAATGCTTTTGACTTGGCTGATATTTATGGTCGTGGTCGTTGTGAAGAACTGTTAGGTATTGTCCTAAAAAATCGTCCAGATTTAAGAGAAAAGATGTGGATTCAGTCCAAATGTGGCATTCGCATTGAAGAATTTACCTATTTTGATTTTTCTAAGGACTATATTATAAAATCAGTCGACGGAATTTTGCAAAGATTGAAGATTGATCATCTAGATAGCTTGCTTCTTCATCGACCAGATGCTTTGATGGAATCTGATCAAGTAGCAGAAGCCTTTGATCTCCTTTATAAACAAGGTAAGGTTCGAAATTTTGGAGTTTCTAATCAAAATCCTATGATGATGGAGTTACTTAAAAAAGATGTCAAGCAGCCGTTAGCTGTAAATCAGCTACAATTGAGTGCGGCTTTTACTCCAGGATTCGAATCAGGTTTTCATGTTAATATGGAAGATAGTCAAGCAGCTATGCGAGATGGCAGCATTTTTGAATATTGCAAATTACATGATGTGGTCATTCAAGCATGGTCTGTCTTACAATTCGGGTATTTTAAAGGGAACTTTGTTGGTAATGAGAAATTTCAAGCTTTGAATCAAGTACTTGATCGTCTAGCTTTAAAATATGGAGTAACCCCTTCAACTATTGCCATTTCTTGGATATTGCGTTATCCAGCAAAAATGCAGGCAGTCGTAGGTACAACAAATCCTAAGCATTTGAGAGAAGTTAGCCAAGCGACAAACTTTAGCTTAACAAGAAAAGAATGGTATGAAATTTATCTTGCAGCAGGGAATAATTTGCCGTAAGTAGAAGCAGATTTAAATAAATCACAGTCAAAAAGCCGTTGTAAAGCGGTTTTTTGTTATAATTAAATTAAGAATGTAGAATTAAAGGAGAACATCATGACTTTTGAAGAAATTCTGCCTGGATTAAAGACTAAGAAAAAATATGTACGAACTGGTTGGGGAGGAGCTGAAAACTATGTGCAGCTTTTTGACACCATCGAGCAAAACGGGGTTGCACTTGAAGTGACGCCTTATTTCCTAATCAACGTGTCTGGAGAAGGGGAAGGTTTTTCCATGTGGAGTCCGACACCTTGTGATGTTTTGGCGACGGATTGGGTAGAAGTGTATGACTAGACGCGTATTGATTACGGGAGTGAGTTCAGGGATTGGTCTAGCTCAAGCTCGCCTCTTTTTAGAGAATGGCTATCAAGTTTATGGAGTTGACCAAGGTGAAAATCCCCTCTTACAGGGTGATTTCCACTTTTTACAGAGAGATTTGACCTTGGACTTGGAGCCAATTTTTGACTGGTGCCCTCAGGTGGATGTTTTGTGCAATACTGCAGGAGTATTGGATGATTACAAACCACTTTTGGAACAGACAGCGCAGGAAATTCAAGAAATCTTTGAAATCAACTATGTGACTCCAGTTGAGCTGACTCGCTATTATTTGACACAAATGCTGGAAAGTAAAAAGGGAATCATCATCAATATGTGTTCTATTGCTTCAACTCTAGCGGGAGGTGGTGGTCACGCCTATACTTCCTCTAAGCATGCCTTGGCTGGATTTACCAAGCAGTTGGCTCTAGACTATGCGGAAGCTGGAATTCAGGTCTTTGGTATCGCTCCAGGTGCTGTCAAGACGGGCATGACCGCTGCGGACTTTGAACCCGGTGGCTTAGCAGACTGGGTTGCTAGTGAAACACCCATCAAACGCTGGATTGAGCCAGAGGAAGTAGCAGAAATTAGCCTTTTCTTAGCAAGTGGAAAAGCGAGCGCCATGCAAGGACAAATCTTGACAATAGATGGTGGCTGGTCTTTGAAGTAGGAGGAGTTGGATGGAAATCAAAAAACACTTTGGAGTCTATGCTGTTTGCTTTGAAAATGGGAAGTTACTCTGCATTGAAAAAACGAGGGGCCCTTATCAACATCGTTATGATCTACCTGGTGGTAGTCAGCAACTTGGTGAAGGATTGACGGAAACGCTGATTAGAGAAGTGATGGAAGAGACAGGATTTACTGTTAGAAGCTATTCCAATCCTCGAATCTACGATGTTTTCGTCAGGGAAGAGTTAACAAATTTTACGGTTCACCATATCATGGCATTTTATGATATTGAGATAAACAAGAAGAAAGCTCAAGTCACGATTTCGGAAGATGTCTCTGATGGTGCGAATGATTCACTCGGATATGTTTGGATGGATATTCAGAAAATCACAGAAGAAAATGCATCACCATTAGTCTTGAAGGTTAAGTCTGAATTATTAGGATTTCCAGAGCTTGACAAGACCTTGTATATGAATTGGAAGGTGAAGTAGGGGGATAATGGAACTATTTAAAACATGGAAGAAAAATATGGTTCTTTATGGTCTTAAATCTCAAATCGGAACTGTCTACCGAAACAGTGATAGGACAACAAGCTTTTATGATGTTGGAAATTTTCTATACCTAGCAGGGGAGTTAAATTCCAGATTTTGGGAAGATTTTGTTAGGAAATATGGTTTAGATTATAAGATTATTATTTCAGAAGATACTAATTGGCAAGATTTTCTACATCGGAAAGTGGAGCTAAATTCTTTTACTCGCTATTCTTTTAAAGATAGGGCAAATTTTCAAGTTGAATTTCTAAATGATCTAGTTACTCACTTAGAGGAAGATTACAATATTGTGCCTATTGATAATCATATTTATAACTGCTTTTCTGAGGAAGAATGGTCACAAGATTTACAGGGGGATTTTGAGTCCTATCAGGATTTTGTTTTAAAGGGTGGATTTGTCTTTGTGATTCTTAAAAATAATGAACTGATTGCTGGGATTTCCTCAGGGTTAGTTTACCGTAGAGCAGTTGAAGTGGAAGTTGCAACTAGACCAAACGAACAAGGAAATGGATTTGCTAAAAAGCTTGGTGCTACAATGATTCTGGAGAGTTTAAATAGAGATATGTTTCCACTTTGGGATGCTCATAACGAGGCTTCCAAAAAAGTAGCAGAATTTTTAGGATATGAGTTATTTGAACCTTATGAAGCTTTTGAACTAGAGGAAGGTATCATATAATGATATCTGATATTGTATGTTTTAAGACGAGGTGAATGGCTATGCAAAAACAACTTGTCCTTAGTGGAGAACAAATTGTTGAAAAAGTTTATCCTCAGTTATTGCACCACGTCGGTATGATTCGTGGAGAATACTTACTGAGAGAGCTTAATCAAAACATCCTATTAGCAAGTTGCCAGCAATTTGTAAAAGATTATCTAGATACCGTTTGCTCCTTGTACTCAGATGAAGAGGTTTGGTATCGTTTTTCAGAGTTAACAAATACAGAAGCTAATTGTCTAAAGGGGACTAAAGAGCATTTTGATGAAAATCATCCCTTATTTGGATATAGAGGGATAAGGCGTTTGCTGGCGTGTCCGAATGAATTTCAGGCTGAGGCAAATGTCGTTACAGAAGTTTATCAAACAAATCCCAATCTGTCTGTTATCTTTCCTTTTGTCAATGATGCTGAGCAGTTAAAGCAAGCTATTAGAGTATTGCGTGAGCATGGTTTTACTGGAAAAGTCGGCACAATGATTGAATTACCGTCAGCTTATTTTGACTTGGACAGGATACTGGAAACTGGTATTTCAAAGATTATAGTTGGAATGAATGATTTGACTTCTTTTGTTTTTGCGACTGTGAGAAACAGTCAATGGCATGATATGGAAAGTCCAATAATGTTAGATATGCTAAGAGATATGCAGGATAAAGCAAGGATAAAAAAGATTGACTTTGCTGTAGCAGGCTATCTGAACTTTTCTTTCATACAAAAAATGAATCAGATGGGTATCAAGTGTATTATCCACTACAGTTCTATTCCAGAGATTTTTGATTTAGAGATTGACCATACGGACCATCTCAAACACATAAAAGAAAAAAGTAAAAAATTACAGAGGAGCAACCTATGACACCGCAAGAAATGTGGAATGCATACAAGCAAATCAACCCCTCTATCGGAGATGAGATAGATGCCTGGGCTTTTGGAGTGGAAGCCGATACCTTGGCAGATTTGGTACTAAGAGGCGAAAAGACAGCAACTGCCTCAGCCTACGATCTTTACGCAGTAGAGGACGAATCTCTTCCACAAGAAGGGACCTTCGATGTCATTTTAGACAGTCAAAATCAGGCTGTCTGCATTGTCGAAATTACCAAGGTTTCTGTTCAGCCTTTTCATCAAGTTTCTGCTGACCATGCCTACAAGGAAGGTGAGGGAGACAAATCTTTAGCCTATTGGCGTCAGGTTCATGAGGAATTCTTCACGGAGTGGCTGGAGGAAGCGGGCTTGACTTTTACACCTGACAGCAAGGTCGTTTTGGAAGAATTTCGCAAGGTCTACCCACTCTAGACTGCAGAAGGAAGAAAGTTTTGGAAATTACCGTCCAATCCTTTTTTCTAAAGCAAAACATGATATAATAAGTTTGTTTGAAGAAGAGTAAAACTCTTAAACTTAGAATAGGAGAAAACTATGCAAGCAGTTGAACATTTTATTACCCAATTTGTTCCTGAACATTATGATTTATTTTTAGACTTGAGTCGTGAGACCAAGACCTTTTCTGGGAAGGTGACCATTACTGGTCAAGCACAGAGTGACCGTATTTCCCTTCACCAAAAGGACTTGGAAATCACTTCTGTAGAAGTTGCGGGTCAAGCTCGTCCATTTACAGTTGACCATGACAATGAAGCCCTTCATATCGAATTGGCTGAGGCTGGTCAAGTTGAATTGGTCATTGCTTTTTCAGGAAAAATTACAGACAACATGACAGGGATTTACCCTTCTTATTACACAGTTGATGGAGTCAAGAAGGAAGTCTTGTCCACTCAGTTTGAAAGCCATTTTGCGCGCGAAGCCTTCCCATGTGTGGATGAGCCAGAAGCAAAAGCGACTTTTGACCTCGCTCTACGTTTTGACCAAGCAGAAGATGAAGTTGCCTTGTCGAACATGCCAGAAATCGATGTTGAAAACCGCAAGCAAACAGGCATCTGGAAGTTTGAGACAACACCTCGTATGTCTTCTTACTTGTTAGCCTTTGTAGCAGGTGATTTGCAAGGGGTGACCGCTAAAACTAAAAACGGTACCCTCGTAGGTGTCTACTCAACCAAAGCTCACCCACTATCTAACCTTGATTTCTCACTGGACATCGCCGTTCGCTCGATCGAGTTTTACGAAGATTACTACGGAGTTAAGTATCCAATCCCTCAATCACTTCACATCGCCCTGCCTGACTTCTCAGCTGGTGCTATGGAAAACTGGGGTCTAGTGACTTATCGTGAAGTTTACTTGGTTGTGGATGAGAACTCAACCTTTGCTAGTCGACAACAAGTTGCCCTTGTTGTGGCACATGAGTTGGCTCACCAATGGTTTGGTAACCTCGTGACTATGAAATGGTGGGATGATCTTTGGCTTAATGAAAGCTTCGCAAACATGATGGAATACGTCTGTGTGGATGCCATCGAGCCAAGTTGGAATATCTTTGAAGATTTCCAAACAGGTGGAGTACCTCTCGCTCTTGAACGTGATGCGACGGATGGTGTTCAGTCTGTTCATGTTGAAGTTAAACACCCAGACGAAATCAATACCCTCTTTGATGGCGCTATCGTCTATGCCAAAGGAAGCCGTCTCATGCACATGCTTCGTCGTTGGCTCGGCGATGCTGATTTTGCCAAAGGCTTGCATGCCTACTTTGAAAAGCACCAGTACAGTAATACCATTGGTCGTGACCTATGGAATGCCCTTGGTCAAGCATCAGGTCGTGATGTTGCAGCCTTCATGGATTCTTGGTTGGAACAACCTGGTTATCCAGTTCTCACTGTCAAAGTTGAAAATGATGTCTTGAAGATTTCACAAAAACAATTCTTTATCGGTGAGCACGAAGACAAGAACCGTCTCTGGGTTGTGCCACTGAACAGCAACTGGAAAGGCTTGCCAGATACACTCGAAACTGAAAGTATCGAAATCCCTGGCTACGCAGCTCTTCTTGCTGAAAATGAAGGGGCTCTTCGTCTCAACACTGAAAATACTGCCCACTATATTACCGACTATCAAGGAGACTTGTTAGAAGCTGTTCTTGCTGAGCTAGAGACACTTGATAACACAAGCAAACTGCAAATTGTTCAAGAACGTCGTTTGTTGGCTGAGGCAGGGCACATTTCTTATGCAGACTTGCTTCCAGTCCTTGATAAACTTGCTAAGGAAGAGTCTTATCTGGTGGTTTCAGCTGTTTCTCAAGTGATTTCTGCCCTTGAGCGCTTTATCGATGAAGGAACAGAAACTGAGAAAGCCTTTAATCGTCTGGTTGCAAAATTAGCTCGTCATAACTATGACCGTCTTGGTTTTGAAGCCAAAGATGGAGAATCAGATGAGGATGAATTGGTTCGTCAGTTGGCTGTTTCTATGATGATTCGCTCAAATGATGCAGAAGCTAGTCAAGTCGCTAGCCAAATCTTTGCAGCTCACAAGGAAAATCTTGCAGGACTTCCTGCAGCCGTCCGAGCTCAAGTTCTCATCAATGAAATGAAACACCATGAGACCAAGGACTTGGTCGCAACTTATCTGGACCTCTACACTCATGCGACGGATGCGGTCTTCAAACGTCAGCTGTCAGCGGCTCTTGCCTACAGTACAGATGCTGACAATATCCAAACCTTGATTCGTTCATGGAAGGATAAATTTGTGGTCAAACCACAAGACTTGTCTGCTTGGTATTACCAGTTCCTTGCTCATCAAACAACTCAGGAAACTGTTTGGGTATGGGCGCGTGAAAACTGGGATTGGATCAAGGCGGCTCTTGGTGGAGACATGAGCTTTGATAGCTTTGTTATCCTTCCTGCTCATGTGTTTAAGACAGAGCAACGCTTGGCGGAATACAAGGAATTCTTTGAGCCCCAACTCTCTGACCTCGCTCTTAGCCGTAATATTGGTATGGGAATCAAGGAAATTGCAGCGCGTGTTGACTTGATTAAGCGTGAGAAAGCAGCAGTTGAAGCTGTTGTAGCCCAATATGCTAAAGCTTAATTCGTTTATGTAAACAAAAACTCAACTTTCTATCTGAAAACAAGAGAGAGTTGAGTTTTTTTTAAGGCAATTTTGGTATAATAATCATAACAAGGAGGAGTTTCTGATGATAAAAATCTTATTAGTAGAAGATGACCTAGGCCTGTCAAACTCAGTATTTGACTTTTTAGATGATTTTGCAGATGTCATGCAGGTCTTTGATGGAGAAGAAGGTCTCTACGAAGCAGAAAGTGGCGTTTATGACTTGATTTTGCTTGACCTGATGTTGCCAGAAAAAAATGGCTTCCAAGTTTTGAAAGAATTGCGAGAAAAAGGAATCACGACACCAGTCCTTATCATGACTGCAAAAGAGAGTTTGGATGACAAGGGACATGGTTTTGAGTTGGGAGCGGATGACTATCTCACCAAACCTTTCTACCTAGAAGAACTCAAAATGCGGATCCAAGCCCTTCTCAAACGTTCAGGTAAGTTTAACGAAAACACCTTGACCTATGGAGATATTGTCGTCAACCTTTCAACGAATGAAGTGAAAGTGGAAGATACTCCTGTAGAACTACTCGGAAAAGAGTTTGAGTTATTGGTTTACTTCCTTCAAAATCAAAATGTCATTCTTCCCAAGACACAAATTTTTGACCGTCTATGGGGATTTGATAGCGATACGACGATTTCCGTTGTAGAAGTCTATGTTTCAAAAGTTCGTAAGAAATTGAAGGGAACAGCCTTTGCTGAAAATCTTCAAACCTTGCGTAGTGTCGGGTATATTTTAAAAGATGTTCAATAAACTAAAAAAAACATGGTATGCAGATGATTTCAGCTATTTCATTCGAAACTTTGGAGTGTTCACCCTGATCTTCTCTGCTATGACCTTGATTATCCTCCAGGTCATGCACTCGAGTCTCTACACTTCTGTTGATGAAAAACTCCAAGCCCTTAGTAGCAGTCCCCAAGCGGTTATCCAGCTAGCCTTGAATCGGGCAACTGAAGAGGTCAAGGATATTCAACCAGCAACAGCGGATGCCAACAAGGCTGAAATCAAACCCAATGTTAGCTCAAATACAGAAGTTTTACTTTTTGACAAGGATTTTAACCAACTCTTATTAGGGAACCGTTTTTTAGGCTTGGATAAGATCAAGCTAGACAAAAAAGAGTTGAATCATATTCGGCAAATCCAAGTTGTCAATAGCTACGGTCAGGAAGAAACCTACCGAATGATCTTGATGGAAACCAATTCTTCCTCCGTATCAAGCAATGTCAAATATGCGGCGGTTTTAATCAATACCAGCCAGCTTGAGCAAATCAGCCAAAACCACGAGCATTTAATTGTTGTAGTGATGGCTAGTTTCTGGCTCCTCTCTTTAATTGCCAGTGTTTACCTAGCACGTGTCAGTGTCAAACCCTTGCTGGAAAGCATGCAAAAGCAGAAGTCCTTTGTTGAAAATGCGAGTCACGAACTGAGAACGCCTTTGGCCGTTTTACAAAATCGTTTAGAGAATCTCTTTCGAAAACCAGAGGCGACGATTATGGAATCCAGTGAAAGTATCGCTTCCAGTCTTGAAGAGGTTCGCAACATGCGTTTCCTCACGACCAATCTTCTCAACCTTGCACGACGAGATGATGGAATCAAACCAGAAATAGCAGAAGTTTCTCCACAATTCTTTAAAACAACCTTTGCTAACTATGAGTTAATTGCTTCTGAAAATGATCGTATTTTTGCGTATGATAATCGGATATATCGTCCATTCATGACCGATCAGTTGCTCCTAAAACAACTCATGACCATCTTATTTGACAATGCCATCAAGTATACCGAAGAAGATGGGAAAATTGAGTTTGTAGTCCATGCTACAGATCGTCACCTCTATCTAACAGTAACGGATAACGGAATTGGAATCTCAGCTGCTGACAAGAAGAAAATCTTTGACCGCTTTTACCGTGTGGACAAGGCGAGAACCCGTCAGAAAGGTGGCTTTGGTCTTGGACTATCTTTGGCCAAGCAGATTGTTGATGCTTTGCGAGGAACGATTAGCGTAAAAGATAACAAACCTAGAGGAACAATTTTTGAAGTTAAAATCGCTATTCAATCTCCTTCAAAACGTAAGAATAAATAAAAAAGACAGTTATAGAACTGTCTTTTTTGATAACTAGAAAAGAGGTTGGTAGTAGTACCAACCTTTATTTTGAAAGTTTTCGTTTCATCATCTTTCGTTGAAGTTGTAAAAGTGCGAAGCTTGTTGCCATTGCAGCGATAAAGGACAAAGCTGTATTTAATTTTAAGGCTAAAAAGATAAAACTAAACAGTGCCATAAAAATACAGAAACAAGCGATATTTACAAAAAATAAAATCTCTTTTAGGTTAGGGCCGAATGGGGCTTCAGGTGTGTAATCTTGGTAAAGCGGAGTTTGTTTCGATTCGGGAGCTTGTTCAAACTCATAAGCTTCTAGTTTTCTTACGGACATGATTCTCTCCTTAACAGTACATAACTATTTTATCATTTTTTATGCAAAGAATTATTACAGGATTGTTACAAAACTACTAAAGTCTCTTATCATCCTCTAAGTCGCTCTCTTGACACCTACAAGGGAAAATGGTAGCATGGATGTTACACTTAGAACAGATGACCTGACCTTCTCTTTTATAAATATACTGAGAAAGGAAAGGATAACTTATATAAATTGATAGCAAGCTGAGGCTTTTTCCTAAGATGATTTGTTGAGTTGCTACCTGGATACTTTTGAAGAGTATTGGTAGGAGTTGTTTTGAATGGATGATAAGACAGCGATTCTGTCTATTGGACTGGGTGGCTTTTAAACTACCTCTGGGAAATGTTAAAGGAGACAAGCATGTATCTTGCTATCAAAGAGATATTACGAAACAAACTTCGATATAGTTTGATTCTAACTACCATTTTTCTTATCGCTTTTATGGTCTTTTTTATGACCAGTCTAGCTCTTGGTCTTGTGCGAAACAACCGAGCCGCTATTGATAACTGGCAAGCGACGGGAGTGGTTTTATCTGACTACGCAAATGATAATTTGACGGCATCTTTTATTCCTGAAAAGGACTACAAGGATAAGAGTTCTGAAGAGGCTGCTCCATTGGGCTATATGTTTGCTGTAACCAATCTAGTCGATGGTAGTGAAAAGGTCAATGTTTCCATTTTTGCTCAAGACTGGGACTCTTTTATCTCTCCTAGTTTGACGGAGGGTCGTTATCCTGAAGGAGATGATGAGGTTGTCGTGGATCAGTCTTTTGAGAACTATGGGATGAAGCTAGGTGATGCCATTCAGCTCAATGGAAGCGATTCAAGTTACAAGATTGTAGGCCTGACTCAAGGAAATAAATTTTTCACCGAGCCTGTTGTTTTTACGAGTCTGACAACTTATTGGACCTTACAAGGAACCTTGAAAGCCAATCGTTCCATCTCTGCCTTAGTATTGAAAAATGACATAGAAGTGACTGGCGATGGACTGAAACAGATTTCCATTCCAAAAATGATATCGAAAATTCCTGGTTACACACCTCAGGTTAATGTATTTTCAGGGATGATTCTCGCTATGATTGTCATCACAGGCTTGATTGTGGGTATTTTTGTTTATATCATTACCATCCAAAAACTAGGACTTTATGGAATAATGCGGGCTCAAGGGATACAGATCAAAACCATTGTATGGTCTCTATTCTGTCAAATCTTCCTCCTAGCTGGTATGGGGATTGCTTTAGCCTTGCTGGCAATCGGAGGAGTGATTTTAGTCTTACCAGCTACCTTCTTTTTCTATCCAAGTTGGATAGCCTACTCTGTCCTAAGCTTGGTAATTTCCTTGATGGCCCTTCTAGGTGGTGTCATTTCACTTCCACGCTTGTTAAAGGTGGACCCGATTACTGCGATTGCAGAATGATAAGGAGAATAGTATGACAGCATTGATTGAAATGAATCAAGTGACAAAAACCTACGGGGAAGGAAAGATGAGAGTCGTAGCCCTGCATGAGACGAATTTTCAGCTAAATGCGGGAGAGTTCGTAGCTATTGTTGGGCCTTCAGGTTCTGGAAAGACGACCTTTCTAACAACTCTAGGACAACTACAGGAAGCTTCGAGTGGAAAGATTCTAGTCAAAGGGAAGGAAACAGGCAGTTTAACGGAGAAGGAAAAAACAGATCTCCGTTTCAGAGAGTTTGGTTTCATTCTCCAGGCTTCAAACCTAATTCCGTTTCTAACAGTCAAGGAACAGCTGGATTTGATTGACAAACTAGATAAGGGAAAAAATAGTAAAAGTGACCGAAAAGAACTCTTTGACTTGTTGGATTTGGAAAAAGTTCAAAATCATTATCCCAAAGCTCTATCGGGTGGCGAACGTCAACGTGCCGCGATTGCTAGAGCGCTCTATAACAATCCAAGCATTGTGCTTGCAGATGAGCCGACAGCTAGTCTTGACACCGAGCGTGCTTACCAAGTAACGGAGATGCTGGCTGCCATTGCCCATGAACAAGGTAGAGGAGTTGTTATGATTACGCACGATACTCGTCTTCTTGATAAGGTTGACCGTATTTATGTTATGAACGATGGCCACCTAGTTGAAGAAACACATGCATAAAATAGAGTGAATGGTACAAGTTACTGTTCACTTTTTTGATTGGGAAAGATAGAAACAAGTTTAACTTTTTGTGAATCTCTCAGTATTCATAGCTGATTTTTGAAAAATGTGGTATAATTTTTCTTATGGAAAAGATTATCATTACAGCAACTGCTGAAAGTATTGAACAAGTTGAACAGTTACTCGAAGCTGGCGTAGACCGTATCTACGTTGGTGAGAAAGATTTTGGCCTTCGTCTGCCAACGACTTTTAGTCATGACCAATTGCGTGAGATTGCTAAGTTGGTTCATGAAGTAGGCAAGGAATTGATTGTCGCGGTTAATGCCCTCATGCACCAAGATATGATGGACCGTATCAAGCCTTTCCTAGACTTCTTGGAAGAAATCAAGACAGACTATATTACTGTTGGGGATGCAGGTGTCTTTTACGTGGTCAATCGTGATGGTTATTCCTTTAAAACCATTTACGATGCTTCAACCATGGTGACAAGCAGTCGTCAGATTAACTTCTGGGGTCAAAAGGCAGGTGCCTCTGAGGCTGTTTTGGCGCGTGAAATTCCATCTGCTGAACTCTTCAAGATGCCTGAGATTTTGGAAATTCCTGCTGAAGTGTTGGTTTACGGAGCTAGTGTCATCCACCATTCTAAGCGTCCGCTCTTGCAAAACTACTATAACTTTACGCATATCGATGATGAAAAGACACGTAAACGCGACCTCTTCTTGGCAGAACCGAGTGACCCAGAAAGTCACTATTCCATCTTTGAAGACAATCATGGTACCCACATCTTTGCCAACAATGACCTTGATTTGATGACCAAATTGACAGAATTGGTAGAACATGGTTTTACTCATTGGAAACTTGAAGGACTTTACACCCCTGGTCAGAATTTTGTAGAAATTGCTAAGCTCTTTATTCAAGCGCGTGGCTTGATCCAAGAGGGGAATTTCAGCCATGACCAAGCCTTCTTGTTAGATGAGGAAGTGCGCAAGTTACACCCTAAAAACCGTTTCCTCGACACAGGATTCTATGATTACGATCCTGACATGGTTAAATAGGACACCAAAACCCGAAATAAAAATGTTCGGGTTTTTCCAGTGTATCCATGAAATAAAAACGGATACATGTTATAATAAAAATAGCTCTTTAATGGAGGTGTTTAAGTGGAGAATCTGAAAAAGATGGCAGGTATCAAGGCTGCTGAGTTTGTCAAGGATGGTATGGTTGTTGGACTCGGTACTGGATCAACTGCCTACTATTTCGTAGAAGAAATCGGTCGTCGGATTAAGGAAGAAGGTTTGCAGATTACTGCTGTAACGACTTCCAGTGTGACCAGTGAACAGGCTGAAGGTCTTAACATCCCGCTCAAGTCGATTGATCAAGTGGATTTTGTTGATGTGACGGTTGACGGGGCGGATGAAGTAGATAGCCAGTTTAACGGAATCAAAGGCGGAGGTGGTGCCCTTCTGATGGAGAAGGTTGTGGCAACGCCCTCAAAAGAATACATTTGGGTGGTAGATGAAAGCAAACTAGTAGAGAAACTAGGTGCTTTTAAATTGCCAGTAGAAGTGGTTCAGTATGGTGCAGAACAGGTCTTTCGTCGGTTTGAACGAGCTGGCTACAAACCAAGTTTCCGTGAAAAAGACGGTCAACGTTTTGTGACAGATATGCAGAACTTTATCATTGACCTAGCCTTGGATGTCATTGAAGATCCGATTGCCTTCGGACAAGAATTGGACCATGTCGTTGGTGTCGTAGAGCATGGCTTGTTCAACCAAATGGTGGATAAGGTCATTGTAGCGGGACGAGATGGTGTTCAGATTTTAACTTCAACAAAAGCAAACTAATCAACATAATAAGGAGATACACTATGTCAAAATTTAATCGTATTCACTTGGTGGTACTGGATTCTGTGGGAATTGGTGCTGCACCAGATGCCAATAACTTTGTCAATGCAGGGGTTCCAGATGGAGCTTCTGACACACTAGGACACATTTCCAAAACAGTTGGTTTGAATGTGCCAAACATGGCTAAAATCGGTCTAGGAAATATTCCTCGCGAAACGCCGCTGAAGACTGTTCCAGCTGAAAGCAATCCAACAGGTTATGCAACAAAATTGGAAGAAGTTTCCCTTGGTAAGGATACCATGACTGGTCACTGGGAAATCATGGGACTCAACATTACCGAGCCTTTCGATACTTTCTGGAACGGATTCCCAGAAGAAATCTTGACAAAGATCGAAGAATTTTCAGGACGCAAGGTCATTCGTGAAGCCAACAAACCATACTCAGGAACAGCTGTTATCGATGATTTTGGACCACGTCAGATGAAAACTGGGGAGTTGATTATCTATACTTCAGCTGACCCTGTTTTGCAGATTGCTGCCCACGAAGACATCATTCCTTTGGATGAATTGTACCGTATCTGTGAATACGCTCGTTCGATTACCCTTGAGCGTCCTGCTCTTCTAGGTCGTATCATTGCCCGTCCATATGTTGGTGAGCCAGGAAACTTCACTCGTACAGCAAATCGTCGTGACTTAGCCGTTTCTCCATTTGCACCAACCGTTTTGGATAAATTGAACGAAGCAGGTATCGATACTTACGCTGTTGGTAAAATCAACGATATCTTTAACGGCGCTGGTATCAACCACGACATGGGTCACAACAAGTCAAACAGCCACGGAATTGATACATTATTGAAGACCATGGGACTTGCTGAGTTTGAAAAAGGATTCTCTTTCACAAACTTAGTTGACTTTGATGCCCTTTATGGACACCGCCGCAATGCTCATGGTTACCGTGATTGCTTGCATGAGTTTGATGAGCGCTTGCCTGAAATTATCGCAGCAATGAGAGAAAATGACCTTCTTTTGATTACTGCGGACCATGGAAATGACCCAACCTATGCAGGAACAGACCACACTCGCGAATATATTCCACTTTTGGCTTACAGTCCTTCCTTTAAAGGAAATGGTGTCATTCCAGTTGGACATTTTGCAGATATCTCAGCAACAGTTGCGGATAACTTTGGTGTTGAAACTGCCATGATTGGTGAAAGTTTCTTAGATAAATTGGTATAAGATGACGCGATATGCTTTACTGGTAAGGGGCATTAATGTCGGTGGGAAGAATAAGGTTGTCATGGCGGAGCTTCGTCAAGAATTGACAAAGTTGGGACTGGAAAAAGTTGAAACCTACATCAACAGTGGCAATATTTTCTTTACTTCGACAGATGACAAAGCCCAATTGGTTGAAAAGTTAGAGACTTTCTTTGAAGTCCATTATCCATTTATTCAGAGCTTTTCCTTGCTGAGTCAGGAAGACTATGAAGCAGAGCTGGAGAATCTGCCAGATTGGTGGTCCAAAGACTTGGCTCGAAAAGATGTGCTCTTCTACACGGAGAACTTGGATGTGGATCAAGTCATCGAGAAAGTGAACAGTTTGGAACTGAAAGATGAAGTGGTTCATTTTGGAAGACTTGGGATTTTCTGGGGGAAATTCTCTGAAGAATCTTACTATGCAACTGCCTATCACAAGTACTTGCTCAAGATGCCTTTCTATCGCAACATCACCATTCGCAATGCCAAAACCTTTGACAAAATCGGTCAAATGTTAAAAAATAATAAAGGAGACACACAATGATATTTTTAGATAAAATCAAGGAAACAGCTGCTTTCCTGAAAGACAAGGGAATCCAAGCGCCTGAGTTCGGTCTAATCCTTGGATCAGGACTTGGAGAATTGGCAGAAGAAATCGAAAATCCAGTTGTAGTAGACTATGCAGACATTCCAAACTGGGGTCGCTCTACAGTCGTCGGACACGCTGGGAAATTGGTATATGGTGAACTTTCAGGGCGCAAGGTCTTGGCTCTTCAAGGACGCTTCCATTTCTACGAAGGCAATCCTCTTGAGGTCGTGACTTTCCCAGTTCGTGTGATGAAAGTACTCGGATGTGAAGGTGTTATTGTAACCAATGCAGCTGGTGGTATTGGCTATGGTCCTGGTACTTTGATGGCTATCTCAGACCATATCAACATGACAGGTCAAAATCCATTGATGGGTGAAAACTTGGATGACTTTGGTCCACGTTTCCCTGATATGTCTAAAGCCTACACACCAGAATACCGTGCTACTGCCCATGAAGTGGCTAAGAAACTTGGTATCAAGCTTGATGAAGGTGTCTATATTGGTGTAACAGGTCCGACTTATGAAACTCCAGCAGAAATCCGTGCCTATAAGACACTGGGAGCAGATGCAGTTGGTATGTCCACTGTTCCTGAAGTTATTGTGGCTGCCCACTCAGGCTTGAAAGTTCTCGGTATTTCATGTATTACGAACCATGCTGCTGGTTTCCAAGAAGAACTCAATCACGAAGAGGTTGTAGAAGTGACTGAACGTGTCAAAGGCGACTTCAAAGGCTTGCTGAAAGCGATTCTTGCTGAATTGTAATGTCATGAGAGTTCACTTTATTTTACATGAGACATTTGAGGTTCCAGGCGCATATCTAAAATGGGCTATAGAACGAGGTCATCAAATTACATCAACAAAGGTTTATGAAAAAAAACCTCTTCCTGAAACAATTGACGGGATTGATTTTCTGATTGTCATGGGTGGTCCTCAATCACCTGATGAGGATAGAGAAAACTTCCCATACTATGATCCAAAGGCTGAGCTTGCTTTTATGAAAGAAGCGATTGCTGCAGATATCTATATTGTTGGTGTCTGTCTTGGTGCGCAACTCCTATCTGTCGCCTATGGTGCGAAGTATGAACATAGTCCAGAGCGCGAGATCGGCGTTTATCCTGTGACATTGACGATGCAAGGTCTAACAGATCCTCATGTCAGCTTGTTCGGAAAAAACATAGAAACCGGCCACTGGCACGGTGATATGCCAGGACTGACAGATGAAGCTGTCGTCTTGGCGACCAGTCAAGGTTGTCCACGCCAAATTATTCGCTTCAGTCCGAAACATTATGCCTTTCAGGCTCATTTGGAATTTGATCCAGACGCAGTAGAATTATTGATTGTTGCGGATGGTGAGGAGAAATTAAGAGAGCAAAGTGAAAAGTTGCCTTTTGTTCAAACACCAGAAGAATTACGTGGAAACGATTATTCTGAAATGAATGCAAAACTGTATGCATTTTTAGATTCATTGGTAAACTAGGAACTACAGAAAGGCAGAGTATCTGAGTTATAGTCAAACTCGGGCTAATTGTTCTGTGAAATATTTAATTTTAAAATCAAGAAAGAAAGGATGGGTAAACCGTATTTGCTGAACTGAATACGGGCGGAGAACTGTGTAAAAAAGATAAACTGTCTAGCATCTGTGATGCGTCGTCAGTTTCCTATTTTTACTTTGTTCACTGTCGCTATCCTAAATATACAAAAAGAAAGGTAGAGCGAAGTGTTCTAATTTGAACACGAGCGGAAAACTTTTCTAAAAACATAGAGAGGATGGTTCGGTTTTGAATTGAAGCCGGTCTAGTCTTCTCAATATCATCAAAATTAAGAAAGAAAGGAATTGAACCCACCCTAAAAGCAGTGGGAAAAAGATAGTTGGTCTAGCGAGCATCGCTCACTGCGCCCAACTCCTATTTTCCCTTCGCTTTTTGACGGGTTTGGTATCTTATATTATGTCTATCCATATTGCTGCTCAGCAGGGTGAAATTGCTGATAAAATTCTTCTTCCTGGGGATCCTCTTCGTGCGAAATTTATTGCGGAGAATTTCCTTGAAGATGCTGTTTGTTTTAATGAAGTGCGTAACATGTTTGGTTACACTGGTACTTACAAGGGTCACCGTGTATCTGTCATGGGAACTGGGATGGGGATGCCTTCCATTTCGATTTATGCGCGTGAGTTGATTGTGGACTATGGTGTAAAGAAATTGATCCGTGTGGGAACTGCGGGTTCATTAAATGAAGATGTTCATGTCCGTGAATTGGTCTTGGCGCAGGCGGCTGCAACCAACTCAAACATTATCCGCAACGACTGGCCACAGTATGATTTTCCACAAATCGCTAGTTTTGATTTGCTAGACAAGGCCTACCATATCGCCAAAGAACTTGGTATGACCACCCACGTTGGGAACGTTTTGTCATCAGATGTCTTTTACTCAAACTACTTTGAAAAGAACATCGAGCTTGGTAAATGGGGAGTCAAGGCTGTGGAAATGGAAGCAGCAGCTCTTTACTATCTTGCTGCCCAACACCACGTTGACGCACTTGCTATCATGACCATTTCTGATAGCTTGGTCAATCCAGATGAAGACACTACGGCAGAAGAACGCCAAAATACCTTCACCGATATGATGAAGGTTGGTTTGGAAACCTTGATTGCAGAGTAAAATGTAAACGAAAATCCTGATTTCATTTGAAATCAGGATTTTTTCATAGATGCGATTTTTTCTGGGTCTGGTGTAACGCGGAGGGTCTTTTGTCCTGTGTAGGTTACAAAGCCAGGTTTGCCACCTGTTGGTTTGTTGAGTTTTTTAACCTCAATCATATCTACCTGCACGAGATTTGACAAACGCCCTTTGGAGAAGTAGGCAGCTAGTTCGGCCGCATCTGTCTTGACTTCATCAGAAGGATTAAGATTTCCTGAGATGACGACGTGGCTTCCAGGGATGTCCTTGGCATGGAACCAGAGTTCCTCCTTGCGGGCCATTTTAAAGGTCAATTCCTCGTTTTGCAGGTTGTTTCGTCCGACATAGATGATGGTCTTGCCATCGCTCGCCAGATACTGTTCTGGTTTTTTGCGTTTCTGGATTTTCTCGCGTTGGCGTCTTCTAATGAAGCCTGTTTGAATCAATTCTTCACGTATTTCAGCGATTTCTTCTAGTCCAGCTTGGTTGAGCACGGTCTCCACACTTTCTAGATAGAGAATGGTTGCCTTGGTTTCTTCAATCAGCTCAGTCAGGTATTTGACAGCTTCTTTGAGTTTCTGGTAGCGTTTAAAATAGCGTTGGGCATTCTGACTGGGAGTCAAGGCCTTATCAAGCGTAATGGTGATAGGTTGATTGGTGTAGTAGTTGTCCAAGGTAACCTGGTCTTGGTCATTAGGCACTTGGTGGAGGAAGGTTGTCAACAATTCCCCTTTTTGGCGAAATTCCTCAGCATTGTCTGTCGCTAATAACTCTTTTTCTTGTTTTTTAAGCTTATGTCGATTCTTCTGAAGTTCATTTTCAACACGACGAATCAGTTCACTGGCTTGCTGTTTGACCCGATCGCGTTCTGCCTTATCCTTATAGTAGGTGTCCAGCAAATCAGAAAGACTGGTAAAAGGCTCTCCCACCTGATTTACAAAAGGAACTGGGCTGAAAGAAGTCTCCGTTAGGAAAGGCTTGGTTTCTTGCCCGAAGAAGTTTCGGAAAGTAGACAGTTTATCACTGACAAGAATGTTTTCCAATTCATTTGCCGTATCGCGTCCCAGACCTTGAAAGAGACTTTGAAGATTTTTTGCCTTCAGTTCTTGGGTCTGCAGGATTTCAAAGAGCTTTTCATCCTTGACAGTAAAAGGATTGAGAGACTCGGTGCTTGGCGGAGCGATATAGGTCGATCCTGGAAGTAAGGTGCGGTAGCTATTTTGCGAAAAGCCGACATGTTTGATGACTTCGAGGATTTTATGGCTACTTTTATCGACGAGGAGAATATTGCTGTGTTTCCCCATGATTTCGATAATCAAGGTAGCCTGAATATGGTCCCCAATCTCATTTTTATTGGAAACCGTGATTTCCACGATACGGTCATTTTCCACTTGCTCAATTGATTCAATCAGGGCGCCTTGTAAATACTTTCTCAAAACCATGATAAAAGTCGAAGGTTGGGCTGGATTTTCAAAAGTCGTTTGGGTTAGCTGAATGCGACCAAAAACGGGATGGGCAGAGAGGAGCAGGCGATGGCTTTGGCGGTTGCTGCGGATTTGCAAGACCAACTCTTGTTCAAAAGGTTGATTGATTTTCTGGATGCGACCATTGACCAACTCTCTTCGCAATTCCTCAACCATGTGATGTAAAAAAAATCCGTCAAATGACATCGTTCTCTCCTTGTGATTGTATTCCATAGTATTATATCAAAAAGGTAGAATAAAATCATGGAAATATGGTATAATAAAGCCAAGTAAAGAGAATCGAGAAGTACATGTATATTGAAATGGTAGATGAAACTGGTCAAGTTTCACAAGAAATCTTGCAACAAACCCAAGAAATTTTGGAATTTGCAGCCCAAAAAATAGGAAAAGAAGACAAGGAGATGGCAGTCACTTTTGTGACCAACGAGCGTAGCCACGAACTCAATCTCGAGTACCGTGATACCGATCGTCCGACGGATGTCATCAGCCTTGAATATAAGCCAGAGTTGGACATTGCCTTTGACGAAGAGGATTTGCTGGAAAATCCAGAATTGGCAGAAATGATGTCTGAGTTTGATGCCTATATTGGGGAACTGTTCATCTCTATCGATAAAGCGCATGAGCAGGCTGAGGAATACGGTCACAGCTTTGAGCGTGAAATGGGCTTCTTAGCAGTACACGGCTTTTTACACATTAACGGCTACGATCACTACACTCCGGAAGAAGAAGCGGAGATGTTCGGTTTACAAGAAGAAATTTTGACAGCCTATGGACTCACAAGACAATAAACGAAAATGGAAAAATCGTGACCTGGTATCTAGTTTAGAATTTGCCCTCACAGGAATTCTGACTGCTTTCAAGGAAGAACGCAATATGCGAAAACATGCAGTGACGGCTCTAGTAGTCATCCTTGCAGGTTTTGTTTTTCAGGTGTCACGCATTGAATGGCTCTTTCTGCTAATGAGCATTTTCTTGGTAGTAGCCTTTGAAATTATTAACTCTGCTATTGAAAATGTGGTGGATCTAGCCAGTCACTATCACTTTTCTATGTTGGCAAAGAAAGCCAAGGACATGGCAGCAGGAGCCGTGCTAGTTGTCTCTCTTTTTGCTGCAGTGACAGGTGCACTTATCTTTCTCCCACGCATTTGGGATATACTATTTTAAACACTAAGAGGAAATTATGACGTTTAAATCAGGCTTTGTAGCTATTTTGGGACGTCCCAATGTTGGGAAGTCAACATTTTTAAATCACGTCATGGGGCAAAAGATTGCCATTATGAGTGACAAGGCGCAGACAACGCGCAATAAAATCATGGGGATTTACACTACGGATAAGGAGCAAATCGTCTTTATCGACACACCGGGGATTCACAAGCCAAAAACAGCTCTTGGAGATTTCATGGTGGAATCAGCCTACAGCACCCTTCGTGAAGTGGATACTGTTCTATTCATGGTGCCAGCTGATGAGCCACGTGGTAAGGGCGACGACATGATTATCGAGCGTCTGAAAGCCGCCAAGGTTCCTGTGATTCTGGTGGTGAATAAGATTGACAAGGTTCATCCAGACCAACTTTTGTCTCAGATTGATGACTTCCGTAACCAGATGGACTTTAAGGAGATTGTTCCTATCTCAGCCCTTCAGGGAAATAACGTTTCTCGACTAATCGATATTTTGAGTGAAAATCTAGAGGAAGGTTTCCAGTATTTCCCATCTGATCAAATCACAGACCATCCTGAGCGTTTCTTGGTTTCAGAAATGATTCGTGAGAAAGTCTTGCACCTAACTCGAGAAGAGATTCCTCACTCAGTTGCAGTGGTAGTTGACTCCATGAAGCGTGATGAAGAGACAGACAAGGTTCATATCCGTGCAACCATCATGGTGGAGCGTGATAGTCAAAAAGGTATCATCATCGGTAAAGGTGGCGCCATGCTTAAGAAAATTGGGACCATGGCCCGTCGTGATATCGAACTCATGCTAGGGGACAAGGTTTTCCTAGAAACTTGGGTCAAGGTCAAGAAAAACTGGCGTGATAAAAAGCTAGATTTGGCTGACTTTGGCTATAATGAAAAAGAATACTAAGTAGAGGTGGGCTCATGCCTGCTTCTTGTTTTTACAGAAGGAGGAACTATGCCTGAATTACCTGAGGTTGAAACGGTTCGTCGTGGCTTAGAAAAATTGATCTTCGGAAAGAAGATTTCGAGTATAGAAATTCGTTATCCCAAGATGATTAAGACAGATTTGGACGAGTTTCAAAAGGAAGTACCTGATCAGATTATCGAGTCCATGGGACGCCGTGGAAAATATTTGCTTTTCTACTTGACAGACAAGGTCTTGATTTCGCATCTACGGATGGAGGGCAAGTATTTTTACTATCCGGATCAGGTTCCTGAACGCAAGCATGCTCATATTTTCTTCCAGTTTGAGGATGGTGGCACTCTTGTATATGAGGATGTGCGCAAGTTTGGTACTATGGAACTATTGGCACCCGACCTTTTGGAAACCTACTTTATTTCTAAGAAACTAGGTCCTGAACCAAGAGAACAGGACTTTGATTTACAGGTCTTTCAAGCTGACCTAGCCAAGTCTAAAAAGCCTATCAAATCACACCTTTTAGACCAGACCTTGGTAGCTGGCCTTGGTAATATCTATGTGGATGAGGTTCTTTGGCGAGCGCAGGTCCATCCAGCTAGACCTTCCCAGACTTTGACGGCAGAAGAAGCGTCGGCCATCCATGACCAGACTATTGCTGTTTTGGGTCAGGCTGTTGAAAAAGGCGGCTCTACCATTCGGACCTATACCAATGCCTTTGGGGAAGACGGAACCATGCAGAATTTCCATCAGGTCTATGATAAGACTGGACAAGCATGTTCCCGCTGTGGGACAGCGATTGAGAAATTCCAGCTCGGTGGACGAGGAACTCATTTTTGTCCTCAGTGTCAAAGGAGGGGCTGATGGGAAAAATCATCGGAATCACAGGAGGAATTGCCTCTGGTAAGTCAACTGTGACAAATTTTCTAAGACAAAAAGGCTTCCAAGTGGTCGATGCTGACGCAGTCGTCCACCAGCTACAAAAACCTGGTGGTCGTCTTTATCAGCTCTTGGTTCAACACTTTGGGCAGGAAATTATCTTAGAAAATGGAGAACTCAATCGCCCTCTCCTAGCTAGTCTCATCTTCTCAAATCCTGAGGAGCGGGAATGGTCTAAACAAACCCAAGGAGAGATTATTCGTGAGGAATTGGCTGCACTGAGAGACCAGTTAGCTCAGACAGAAACGGTTTTTTTCATGGATATTCCCCTGCTTTTTGAACAGGACTACAGTGCTTGGTTTGATGAAACGTGGCTGGTCTATGTGGACCGTGATGTTCAGGTGGAACGTTTCATGAAACGGGATCATCTTTCTAAGGAAGTAGCAGAGTCCCGTTTGGCCGCCCAATGGTCTTTAGAAGAAAAGAAAAAATTGGCGAGCTATATATTAGACAATAATCGCAGTCGTGATCAGCTTGTGGCTCAAGTAGTGAAGTTACTTGAAGGAGGCGATAGCTGTGCAAGAGATTAGTTGGAAAGAGAATCTTCGTGTCGCCTGGTTTGGTAGTTTTTTAACGGGGGCCAGCATTTCCTTGGTCGTTCCTTTCATGCCTATCTTTGTAGAGCAGTTGGGAATTGAAGGGGACCAAGTTGCTTTTTATGCTGGATTAGCCATCTCAGTTTCGGCTGTTTCAGCAGCTCTAGTTTCTCCTATCTGGGGTATTCTTGCTGACAAGTACGGTCGAAAGCCCATGATGATTCGAGCTGGGCTTGCCATGACCATCACTATGGGAGGATTGTCCTTCGTGCCAAATATCTATTGGCTACTCTTTCTGCGCTTGCTTAATGGTGTATTTACTGGTTTTGTCCCCAATGCAACGGCCTTAATTGCTAGTCAGGTACCCAAAGATAAGTCTGGAGCGGCTCTGGGGACTTTATCTACAGGTGTTGTTGCAGGAACACTGACGGGTCCCTTTGTTGGAGGCTTGGTTGCTGAAATTTTTGGTATTCGTAATGTCTTTTTATTGGTAGGTGCTTTCTTATTTTTAGCTGCAATCCTAACCATTTTCTTTATCAAGGAAGATTTTCAGCCAGTGGCTAAGGAGAAGGCTATCCCAACGAAAGAAGTATTTTCTTCTTTCAAGTATCCTAGGCTTTTAGCGAACCTATTTTTGACGAGCTTTGTCATTCAATTTTCAGCTCAATCAATTGGTCCCATTCTAGCTCTCTATGTGCGGGACTTAGGGCAAACTGAGAATCTCCTATTTGTATCTGGATTAATCGTATCCAGCATGGGATTTTCTAGCATGATGAGTGCTGGAATTCTAGGAAAACTTGGCGATAAGGTAGGGAATCATCGATTGTTAGTTGCAGCGCAGATTTATTCCGTCATCATTTACCTTCTTTGTGCCCATGCGACCAGCCCCCTTCAACTTGGCTTGTATCGTTTTCTCTTTGGTTTGGGAACGGGAGCTCTCATACCGGGAGTCAATGCCCTTCTCAGCAAAATGACTCCAAAATCAGGTATTTCAAGGATTTTCGCCTTCAACCAAGTCTTTTTTTACCTCGGTGGAGTGATTGGACCTATGGCGGGATCTGCAGTTGCAGGATATTTGGGCTACCATGCTGTCTTTTATGCGACAGCAGCCTGTGTAGCTTTCAGTTGTTTATGTAACATAGTGCAATTTAGATCATTATTAAAAGTAAAGGAAATCTAGTGCGAGTAAAAATCAATCTCAAGTGCTCCTCTTGTGGTAGCATGAATTATCTAACCAGTAAGAACTCCAAAACTCATCCAGACAAGATTGAGGTGTTAAAATATTGTCCAAAGGAAAGAAAAGTAACTTTACATCTTGAATCTAAGTAGAATTTATGGTAAAATAATAGGGATTTTAAGGAGTTTGATATGTATAACCTATTATTAACCATTTTATTAGTATTATCTGTTGTGATTGTGATTGCGATTTTCATGCAACCAACTAAGAACCAATCCAGCAATGTATTTGATGCCAGCGCAGGCGATTTGTTTGAACGTAGTAAAGCTCGTGGTTTTGAAGCTGTGATGCAACGTTTGACAGGTATTTTAGTCTTTTTCTGGCTAGCCATTGCCTTAGCATTGACGGTATTATCAAGTAGATAAGAAATGGGCAGGACTAGGTCTTTGCCTATTTTTATTTTTATACTCTTCAAAAATCAAATTCAAACCACGTCAGCGTCGGCTTGTCGTACTCCAGTACTGCCTGCGCCTAGCTTTCTAGTTTGCTCTTTGATTTTTATTGAGTATTAAATGATGTTTGAGAAGGTCTTACAGTAAAAGAAAATTAAAAAATCTAGAAAGAAAACATGAAAGATAAAATTAAAGAATATTTGCAAGAGAAGGGGCGAGTGACGGTAAATGACCTGGCTCAGTCTCTCGGAAAGGATGGGTCCAAGGATTTCCGTGAGTTGATTAAAACCCTGTCTCTGATGGAAAGAAAGCACCAGATCCGTTTTGAAGATGATGGTAGTTTATGTCTGGACCAAAAGAAGAAACATGAAATTACCCTCAAAGGGATTTTTCATGCCCATAAAAACGGCTTTGGCTTTGTCAGTCTAGAAGGCGAAGAGGACGACCTTTTTGTAGGAAAAAACGATGTCAACTATGCCATTGATGGTGATACCGTAGAGGTGGTCATCAAGAAAGTCGCTGACCGCAACAAGGGAACAGCTGCAGAAGCCAAAATTATCGATATCCTAGAGAATAGCCTGACAACAGTTGTCGGGCAAATCGTTCTGGATCAGGAAAAGCCCAAGTATGCGGGCTACATTCGTTCAAAGAATCAGAAAATCAGCCAACCGATTTATGTGAAGAAACCGGCTATCAAGTTGGAAGGTACTGAAGTTCTCAAGGTCTTTATCGACAAATACCCAAGTAAGAAACATGATTTCTTTGTCGCTAGTGTTCTGGACGTGGTGGGGCACTCGACTGATGCTGGGATTGACGTTCTTGAAGTCTTGGAATCCATGGATATTGTTTCAGAATTTCCAGAAGCTGTTCTCAAGGAGGCAGAAAGTGTACCAGAAGCTCCGTCTCAAAAGGATATGGAAGGGCGTCTTGATTTAAGAGATGAGCTTACCTTTACCATTGACGGCGCGGATGCCAAGGACTTGGACGACGCAGTTCACATTAAGCCTTTGAAAAATGGCAATATCGAACTCGGTGTTCACATCGCGGATGTTTCCTACTATGTGACAGAGGGTTCTGCACTCGATAAGGAAGCCCTTAACCGCGCGACTTCTGTCTATGTAACAGACCGAGTGGTCCCAATGCTTCCAGAACGTTTGTCAAATGGCATCTGCTCTCTCAATCCTCAAGTAGATCGCTTGACCCAGTCTGCTATTATGGAGATTGATAAACATGGTCGTGTAGTCAACTACAACATTACCCAAACAGTTATCAAGACGAGCTTCCGTATGACCTATAGAGCTGTTAATGATATCCTAGCAGGTGACGAGGAAAAGAGACAAGAGTTTAAGAAAATTGTTCCTAGTATTGAGCTCATGGCCAAGCTTCATGAAAGGCTAGAAAGCATGCGTGAAAAACGTGGAGCTCTCAATTTTGATACCAGCGAAGCAAAGATTCTAGTGGATAAAAAGGGTAAGCCTGTGGATATCGTTCTTCGTCAGCGTGGTGTTGCTGAGCGGATGATTGAGTCCTTCATGTTGATTGCTAATGAAACGGTTGCCGAGCACTTTAGTAAACTGGACCTACCTTTCATTTATCGGATTCACGAGGAGCCCAAGGCTGAAAAAGTTCAGAAGTTTATTGATTATGCTTCGAGCTTTGGTTTGCGGATTTATGGGACTGCCAGTGAGATGAGCCAGGAGGCGCTTCAAGACATCATGCGTGCTGTTGAGGGAGAACCCTATGCGGATGTATTGTCCATGATGCTTCTCCGTTCTATGCAACAAGCTCGCTATTCGGAGCACAATCACGGTCACTATGGACTAGCAGCTGACTATTATACTCACTTTACCAGTCCGATTCGTCGTTATCCTGACCTCCTTGTTCACCGTATGATTCGGGACTATGGTCGTTCTAAGGAAATAGCCGAGCATTTTGAGCAAGTGATTCCAGAGATTGCAACCCAGTCTTCCAACCGTGAGCGTCGTGCTGTCGAGGCAGAGCGTGAAGTCGAAGCCATGAAAAAAGCTGAGTATATGGAAGAATACGTTGGTGAAGAGTACGATGCGGTTGTGTCTAGCATCGTTAAATTTGGTCTCTTTGTTGAATTGCCAAACACAGTCGAAGGCTTGATTCACATTACCAATTTGCCTGAATTTTATCATTTTAATGAACGGGATTTGACTCTCCGTGGGGAGAAATCAGGAACAACCTTCCGTGTAGGTCAGCAGATTCGCATTCGAGTTGAAAGAGCGGATAAGATGACGGGAGAGATTGATTTCTCTTATATTCCAAGTGAGTTTGATGTCATCGAAAAAGGCTTGAAACAAGCTGGGCGCAAAGACAGAGGTCATGGTTCAAGTCGTCGTTCAGACAAGAAGGAAGACAAGAGAAAATCAGGACGCTCAAATGATAAGCACAAACATTCACAAAAAGACAAGAAGAAAAAGGGGAAGAAGCCTTTTTACAAAGAAGTAGCTAAGAAAGGAGCCAAGCATGGCAAAGGGCGAGGGAAAGGTCGTCGCACAAAATAAAAAGGCGCACCACGACTATACAATCGTAGATACGCTAGAGGCAGGGATGGTCCTGACTGGAACCGAAATCAAGAGTGTTCGAGCAGCACGAATCAATCTCAAGGACGGCTTTGCCCAAGTAAAAAATGGGGAAGTCTGGTTGAGCAATGTCCATATCGCTCCTTACGAAGAGGGCAATATCTGGAACCAGGAACCGGAACGTCGTCGCAAACTCTTGCTCCATAAGAAGCAAATTCAAAAATTGGAACAAGAGACCAAAGGGACAGGAATGACCCTAGTTCCCCTCAAAGTCTATATAAAAGACGGCTACGCCAAACTCCTTTTAGGACTTGCCAAAGGGAAACATGACTATGACAAACGGGAGTCGATCAAGCGTCGTGAACAAAACCGCGACATCGCGCGTGTCATGAAAGCTGTCAACCAGCGTTAAGAAGAGGAAGTAAAATGGAAAAATTAATTGCCTATAAACGGATGCCCTTGTGGAATAAACAGACCATGCCAGAAGCTGTCCAGCAAAAGCACAATACTAAGGTCGGCACTTGGGGAAAAATTACTGTGTTGAAGGGTGCTCTCAAGTTTATTGAGCTGACTGAAGATGGTGAGGTTCTAGCTGAACACCTCTTTGAAGCAGGAGCAGACAACCCTATGGCACAACCACAAGCCTGGCACCGAGTAGAGGCTGCAACAGACGATGTAGAGTGGTACTTGGAATTTTATTGTAAACCTGAGGATTATTTTCCTAAGAAATACCAGACCAATTCAGTCCATTCAGAGGTCCTAGAGGCCATGCAGACGGTTAAACCAGGAAGAGCCTTGGATTTGGGTTGTGGTCAAGGCCGTAACTCTCTCTTCTTAGCACAACAAGGTTTTGATGTGACAGCTGTGGATCAAAATGAATTGTCCCTTGAAATCTTGCAAAGCATCGTAGAGCAAGAGGATTTAGACATGCCTGTAGGACTATACGATATCAATTCAGCCAGTGTTAGCCAAGACTATGATTTCATCGTATCAACAGTTGTTCTGATGTTCCTACAAGCGGACCGCATTCCAGCTATTATCCAAAATATGCAGGAGCACACCATGGTAGGTGGCTATAATCTTATCGTCTGTGCCATGGATACGGAGGATTATCCTTGCTCAGTCAACTTCCCATTCACCTTTAAAGAAGGGGAGTTGGCGAACTATTACAAGGATTGGGAATTGGTCAAGTATAATGAAAACCCAGGACATCTGCACCGTCGTGATGAAAATGGTAATCGCATTCAACTACGCTTTGCGACTATGCTAGCTAAAAAAATCAAGTAAATCAAGTAAATCAAACCTATACCAGCGAATAGAAACCACTTTGCAAGGTTTCTATTCGTTTTTGTTTGCGTTGGTTGATTGGGGCGAGCAGGATTTTATGCTATACTAGAAGTAGGGAATCTGAGCAGTAGAAGTGTGTTACTGTCTATCTCAGCGCAAGAAAGTCTTTATGATGGAGGTGGTCGAATGACGAGTCTTTTGGTGGAATTGTATGATCGGCATGTATTGGAAAAGAATGTCTACCAAGCCTTTATCAGTGATTGTGACGAGATTCTTTTTCTATCTTTGTCGAAAATAAGCAATGAAGAGAAAGTCTCTCTCCGTCAGTTTATCATGGAAGAGGTGCCTCATATCCAACGAGTGACCTTTCGTCAGTTATCCTTAGAACAACTAGCGGACCAGTTAGATTATTGTCTAGCAGGCTATGACCAGGTTCTTCTTGATGTTTTTGGTGGGGATTCGCTACTAGCCTTATCCCTCTATCAATACGGCTTGGATCGGGACCTCCCCATCGTTGCCATGGATGTCGAGCGGGGAAAACAATACAAGTGGGTAACCGGTCAGTTAGAAAAAGAAGATTTGGACATTCCAACCCTAAGCATCCAACAGCTGATAGCCTTGCGTGGTGGAAAAATCCTCAAATCAAAACGCCCTATCCACTCAGTTCAGCAAATTGCAGCCATCAAAAAACTAGCCAGCTCTGCCATTGCCAATCCTGCCCACTGGTATCAAGTGACCCAATTTTTCTCTCTAGCTAAGACCAATGACCTGCATGCTGATACCGAAAAGATATTGGAAAACAATGGCAGGTATTATCACTATCCAAAATCCCTTATTCCTTTACTTGTGGAAGCAGGGATGCTTTGTATTGAAAGCGAGGACAAAAAACGAGTAGCATACAGCTTCCCAAGTCAAGAAGCTCAAGTCTTTTGCCGCAACAAGGGACATATTTTAGAGGTATATCTCTATCTCTTGGCACTTGAATCGCAGCTGTTTGATGAGTGCATGATAGGTGGTGAGATTGATTGGAATGGCATCTTTCCAGAGGCAGACAATGTTCAAAATGAGATTGATGTCATTCTGAGAAAGGGACGCTCGATTACCTTTATCTCCTGCAAGATGACAGATTTATCAGTCGAAGCCATCAATGAACTAGAAGTTTACGCCAATCATTTTGCTGGGGAGAGTTGCCTCAAGTTGATTGTTTGTACGGGGAAAATCAATCCAGCTTATGCCAATCGCTGCCAAGAATACGGCGTGCTGGTCATTAGAAGTGAGCAGATTCCCAATCTCATTCCCATGCTGAGAAAATATTCTAAGAGACAAAAAAGATGAGAAATAATATCATGAAAGGCTGGAATTCCAGTCTTTTTTGCTTTTTTTTCGAATAAATGAGAAAAGGAGGTAGACCATGTTTGTAGCCAGAGATGCCAAGGGAAAATTGGTAAATGCCCTCGAAAAAGATGTGACCAAGCAAGCTTATACTTGTCCAGCCTGTGGTGGCGGACTACGATTACGCCAAGGACAGAGCATTCGAACGCATTTCGCTCATGAATCTTTAAGAGATTGTATCGCTATTTTTGAAAATGAAAGTCCAGAACACTTGGGAAATAAAGAGGCTCTTTATCATTGGGTCAAGAAGGACAATCAGGTCGCCTTAGAATATAGTCTGCCCGAGATTCAGCAGATAGCAGATGTTCTCGTCAATGGGAAACTAGCTCTGGAGGTTCAGTGCAGCCCCTTGTCCCAAAAACTTTTAGGCGATAGAAGTCAAGGCTACCGTAGTCAGGGATACCAAGTTATCTGGCTACTGGGAGAAAAACTCTGGTTAAAGGAGCGATTAACACAATTGCAAAGGGGCTTCCTCTATTTTAGTCAAAATATGGGATTCTATGTTTGGGAACTAGATCACAATAATCAAGTTTTGAGACTCAAATACCTTTTGCATCAGGACCTACGTGGCAAGCTTCATTTTCAGGTCAAGGAATTTGCCTATGGACAAGGAAATCTCTTGGAAGTTCTACGATTTCCTTATCAAAAACAAAAACTGCCTCGTTTTGCAGTTGTGCAAGATACCACTATCTGCCACTACATTCGCCAACAGTTGTACTACCAAACGCCCTACTGGATGAAGAAGCAGGAGGAAGCTTATCATCAAGGAGACAATCTATTAAACCGTCAACTAGATGACTGGTATCCTCAGGTCAGACCGATAGAATCAGGTGATTTTTTGCAGATTGAAACGGATTTGACTAGCTATTATAGAAATTTTCAGGCTTACTATCAAAAAAATCCGAAAAATAATCGCCAAAACCTCTATCCACCAGCCTTTTATCACTTATATTTTTCAAAAAATGTGGTAAAATAGAAAGGATGGAGGAATCTTATGGTATTACAACGACATGAAATAAATGAAAAAGATACATGGGATCTTTCAACGATCTACCCAACAGACCAGGCTTGGGAAGAAGCCTTGAAAGATTTAACTGAAAAAGTACAAACAGCATCTCAGTATGAGGGGCATCTCTTGGATAGTGCAGACAGTTTGCTTGAGATTACAGAATTCTCACTTGACTTGGAACGCCAAGTTGAAAAGCTTTATGTCTATGCGCATATGAAAAATGATCAGGACACGCGTGAAGCCAAGTATCAAGAGTACTATGCTAAGGCTATGACCTTATACAGTCAGTTAGAACAAGCCTTTTCATTCTATGAACCTGAATTTATGGAGATTAGCCAAGAGCAGTATGCGGCCTTCCTAGAAGCTCAACCAAAACTCCAAGTTTACAAACACTTTTTTGACAAGCTCTTGCAAAAGAAAGACCATGTTCTTTCGCAACGTGAGGAAGAATTACTTGCTGGAGCAGGAGAAATCTTTGGCGCTTCTAGTGAAACCTTCGCTATTTTGGACAATGCGGATATTAGCTTCCCATATATCTTTGATGATGAAGGCAATGAAGTGCAACTCTCACACGGTACTTACATCCGTTTGATGGAGTCTAAAAACCGTGAAGTGCGTCGTGGTGCCTATGAAGCCCTTTATGCGACTTACGAGCAATTCCAACACACTTATGCTAAGACTTTGCAGACAAATGTTAAGGTGCAAAACTACCGCGCAAAAGTTCGCAACTATAAGAGTGCTCGCCATGCAGCCCTGGCAGCAAACTTTGTTCCAGAAAGTGTCTATGACAATCTAGTAGTAGCAGTTCGCAAGCATTTGCCACTCTTGCATCGATACCTAGAACTTCGTTCTAAAATCTTGGGGATTTCAGATCTCAAGATGTATGATGTTTACACACCACTCTCGTCAGTAGATTATAGCTTTACCTACGAAGAAGCCTTAAAAAAGGCAGAAGAAGTTTTGGCGGTTTTAGGTGAAGACTACTTGAGCCGAGTTAAACGGGCCTTCAGTGAGCGTTGGATTGATGTCTATGAAAACCAAGGCAAGCGTTCTGGTGCCTATTCTGGTGGCTCTTATGACACTAATGCCTTTATGCTTCTCAACTGGCAGGATAATCTAGATAATCTTTTTACCCTTGTTCATGAAACAGGCCACAGTATGCACTCAAGCTATACTCGTGAAAATCAGCCTTATGTTTACGGAGATTATTCTATCTTCTTGGCGGAGATTGCCTCAACGACCAATGAAAATATCTTGACAGAAAAATTATTGGAAGAAGTAGAAGACGACGCAACACGCTTTGCTATTCTCAATAATTTCCTAGATGGTTTCCGTGGAACAGTCTTCCGTCAAACTCAATTCGCTGAGTTTGAACATGCTATCCATCAAGCAGACCAAAATGGAGAAGTCTTGACAAGTGATTTCCTCAATAAACTCTACGCTGATTTGAATCAAGAGTACTATGGACTCAGCAAGGAAGATAATCCTCAAATCCAATACGAGTGGGCACGCATTCCACACTTCTACTATAACTACTATGTTTATCAGTATTCAACAGGTTTTGCAGCTGCTTCAGCCTTGGCTGA
>NZ_RJNJ01000006.1:0-111839 GCF_003943825.1 Streptococcus oralis | reverse complement strand
CCTGCACATTGGTTCGTCTTGTTCAGTTTTCAAAGGTCTTTGTCACTCATTCTCTCTTGAGCGACAACTATATTAGTATATCACAGCTACCTGCCTCTGTCAACAGATTTTTTAAACTTTTTTCAAGTTTTTTTAACCGCAATACACCATAGTCCGTACGGGATTCGAACCCGTGTTACCGCCGTGAAAAGGCGGTGTCTTAACCCCTTGACCAACGGACCTGAGCTTTTCAACTCTTTCTATTATACCTACTTTTCAAACTTTGTCAAGGACTTTTTTCAGTGAAGTTAATTTTTTCTTTTCTTCACTAACTTAACCACTGCTTCTGTCCGTGCAGTGTGGGGAAACATATCGACCGACTGGATATACTGGAGGTCATAAACTTTTACCAGCTTAACCAAATCTCGTGCCAAGGTTGAAACATTGTAGGATACATAGACCATTTTGTCTGGAACATAGGTCAGGATGGTATCCAGTAGCTTATCATCTAAGCCTGTACGAGGAGGGTCGACTATCAATGCATCTGCTCGGTAGCCATCACATTAGAACATAAAAAGAGAGGTTAAACCTCTCTAAATTTATTTTTCTTCACTCATTTTTGATTTCACTTCATCATAAGATAGTGCATGGGATTCCTCTTCTACGGTTTCAGGCATTTTTCCTGTTTCGTAAAGAGATTTAATCTGTGTACTATCTAATGTTTCGTATTTCAACAATGCTTCTGCAATCAGTTTGTGGGTTTCACGATTTGATTGGATAATTTCAGCTGCTTTGTTTCGTGCCTCATTTAATAATGAACGAACTTCCTCATCAATCTCATAGGCTGTTTGTTCTGAAATTGATTTTTGAGGACTTTGTGCACCAAACATAGCATGATTACCTTCGTATTGGACTGGGCCAAGTTTTTCACTCATACCATATTCAGTGACCATCGCACGCGCCATCTGTGTAGCTTGTTCAAAGTCATTTGAAGCTCCTGTCGTTTGGACATTAAAGATAATTTCTTCAGCTACACGACCACCCATCAAACCTGCTAATTGTTCTTTCATATCTTCTTTAGAAAGAAGCATTTGATCCTCTTTCGGAAGCGCAATCATGTAACCACCTGCACGTCCACGTGGTACAATGGTAACTTTATGAACAACACGGGCATTTGACAAGACTAAACCAACAATAGTATGTCCAGCCTCATGATAAGCAACCAATTCCCGTTCTCTTTGTGATACTGTTTTATCTTTCTTAGATGGTCCAGCAATCACTCTGTCCTCTGCCTCATCAATATCTGAAGCATCAATGATTGATTTGTTGCGACGAGCAGCAACTAAGGCCGCTTCGTTTAGAACATTTTCTAAGTCAGCTCCCACAAAACCTGGGGTTTGTTGGGCAACTAGTTTCAAATCAACATCTTCTGCCAGAGGTTTATTTTTAGCATGAACTTTCAAGATTGCTTCACGACCTTTAACATCAGGGCGACCAACTAAGACTTTTCTATCAAAACGTCCTGGACGGAGAAGAGCTGGATCTAAAACATCTGAACGGTTCGTCGCAGCGATAACGATGATTCCTTCATTTCCCTCAAAACCATCCATCTCAATCAAAAGTTGGTTCAAGGTTTGTTCACGTTCATCATTTCCTCCACCAAGGCCGACACCACGTTGGCGACCAACAGCATCAATTTCATCGATAAAGATGATGGCCGGCGCTGCTTTTTTTGCATCCTCAAAAAGAGAACGAACGCGACTTGCACCAACTCCGACAAACATTTCTACAAAATCAGAACCTGAAATACTAAAGAATGGAACACCTGCTTCCCCAGCAACTGCCTTAGCAAGTAAGGTCTTACCTGTTCCCGGAGGTCCCTCTAAAAGAACACCCGCAGGAATACGCGCACCAAGTTTGGTAAATCGTTTCGGATCTTTTAGGAATTCAACAACTTCTACTAGTTCTTGTTTTTCTTCCTCGGCACCTGCAACATCTGAAAATCGTACCTTGATATCTTCTTTGTTTGCAGCTTTGGCCTTGCTACGTCCAAAACTCATTGGATTTCGGCCACTATTTCCTCCCATATTTCCCATCATAGAGAATAGGAAGAAGAAAAGAATAGCAAATGGCACAACAGAGACAAGGATATTGATCCACATACCGCTTGAACTCTCATGTTTGACTGTTACTTCTGCCTGATGTTCAGAAGCAAGTTTTTGCAATTCTGAAACTGTTGAATCAGACGGAAGAATAGTACTTGAGAATCTTTCTACTGTTGTAGCTGTAGGAGTGAAAAATTGAATTCCTGTTTCTTCTTTACTAGTCTTAGGATTTTTATAAACACCAGACACTTCAATGATGCTGCCATTTGGCTGATAGGTTAATTCTTTTACATTGTCTGCTGTAATTTCTTTTACCAATTCTGTATAGTTAATTTTTTCGCTTCGCCCAGCAGTATTTCCAGAGTAAAAATACTGGAATCCTGTCACTAGGAAGAAGATAATTAACAAGTAGAGAAATGGATTTCTAACTAAACCATTATTTTGTTTTTTCATTAAAGATAGATCTTTCTAATTTGAATAAACTTCTTCTTTCAATACTCCGACATAAGGAAGGTTACGATAATTTTCTTTATAATCTAGACCATAACCTACTACAAACTCATTTGGAATAGTAAAGCAAGTATAATCCGCTTCAATTTCAACAACGCGTCCTTCTGGTTTGTCTAACAAAGTCGCGATTTTAACAGAAGCTGCTTCTCTTGCAATAAACATATCTCGCAAATTCTTCAAGGTTTGACCTGTATCGATGATATCCTCTACAAATAAAACATGTCTTCCTTTGATATCTTGAGTCACGTCTTGCTTGATATTGATGACACCACTACTTGCTGTTCCACCATGGTAGCTAGATACCATCATGAAGTCCATCTCGATATACGTATCAATATGTTTGACCAATTCAGCCATAAAAGGAATTGATCCTTTCAGAATTCCAATAAGAATTGGATTTTTCCCCTCATATTCTTTTGTTAGTTGCACACCTAGCTTTTTAGCTGCTTCTGTAATTTCATCATGTGAAACGAGGATTTTTTTAATATCGTGTTCTAACATCTTTTTACCTATCTATTTTTTCTATATAAATTACAGTGTTCATTATATCATTTTTCGTGTTTTTACTCAAATCACTGGTCGCAATTCCTAAAATTGAGACAATTTCTCCAAATTGCTCAATAATAGGGGTTGTTTTTCGTTTTTCAATAGGGGTTTTCAAATCTATAAATAAGCGTCTCAATTTCTTTCGATGACCATTTAGGATAATAACGTCGCCAGGTTTTCGACATCTAATATGTACAGATGTTTCTCGTGAAACCGTTACTTTTTGAACAAAATCCCCTTCAATAGGGATACCAAAGGAAAATAAATAGCCCATATATCGAACTTGATTTTGATAGTGTAACACAAGTTCATCTTCCTTTTCATCGGCCTGTGGACTGATTTTGCAAACTCTAAACTTTTGATACTCTTTTATCAATTCATAACCATTTTTCAATGGATGACGATACTGGCTTTTCCTTGCTAAAATCTGTCGAACTTCAGCAAACTGAGTCTTCGTAAGATTTAAGTCTGGGAATTGATTGAGATAGTTCTGGAGCAAGACCCCTTGAGTTTGTTGAGAGTATGAAAAGAGCTCATTCAAATCTTCTACATCAATCTGTTCAGAAAGCTCCGTTATTGTTGCTTGGTAATCTGAAATTTCCCTTCCTAAATCTAAAAGGGCGGATTTAAGACGGGGATTTTCTTTTTCAAGTTCTGGTAAATACTTATTTCGAATACGATTGCGAAAATAGCTGTTATCACGATTTGTTTGATCTTCGAAATGAAAAATTGGTGGGAAGTCTATTTTATGAAAATGCAACAAAGGACGGATGATTTCAATATCATCAACTACTTGACTTTCTTTTATTCCTATTAAATGACGTAACCGACTTCCGCGAATCAACCGCATCAAAATCGTTTCAACTTGATCATCTGCATGATGGGCAGTAACCAAGGCAGTCGCTCCAACCTCTTTCATGATTTTCCTAAAAAAATCATAACGAAACTCTCGAGCACGCGCTTCTGAAAAGTCTCCTGAAAAGCTTGTGATATAAATAGGAAGTTCAGCTGCATCAGCTAACTCCCTTAGTTCATTTTCCTCCCAGTCAGACTCACTTCTCTGCTTGTGATTGACATGAGCTAAAATTAGCTCAATTCCCAACTCTTCTTGATAAGTAGACAATAACTGGAATAAAAACATTGAATCCAGTCCACCAGACAGAGCCAATAGGACTTTAGAATGTTTTTTGAAATACTCTTTTCGGAGAAAATGATTTAAAAAATCCCGCTCCCTCATTTTAGAACCTCATAGACATCCTTGGCTATCTTAGAAATGGTGTCATAATCAGAATTTTTGGTGAAAATAGAAAGAACGAAAGGAGAATCAGTATAGACAATGGCAGTGTCATGTTTAAACTCGTCGGCATCTCCGATTTTATGAGCTACCTTAACCGAAACACCTTTTGCAATTCTTTGGTTGTCAAAATCAGTCTTGCTCAGAGACTCTATGACAAAACCATTCTGATTATAAATAGCTTCCATAAGTTTTCCAGCCATTTTTGAAGAAGTCAATTTGTCATTCACATCCCAATCCTCACCCATAATAGTTGACATTTTTTCTTTAAAAGCCCCATCAGATTGATTGGTCACATAATAACCTAAAATATTATGAGCAACATTATCAGACTCTTTTGTTACCTTGATAATTAACTGTTGAAGACTGTATTCTTTGTTATCTTCTTTTTTAGGTAAGCTACCACTACCTTCTGGTTTATAGGACCCAGGGAAACTATTTACTTCTGGGATATACTTGAAGCTACTGTCTAGCGTATATTCCCCTTGATTTATCTTATCTTGAGCATAATAAAGGTAGGCTAGTTTCAATATGCTAGCTGCATAGAGTTTGCTGTCTTCATTCACCCCAGCCTCTTTACCCGTGCTCAGTTGTTTAACATAAATAGAATAATTTTCATTCTGATAGTTGTTTGATAAGATTTCTTGAACCTTCTGGATGCGATTATCCTCTTCTGAGACAAACTCTTTTGATACCCACCCAACTTGATCAATATGAAGAAATTCTTGTCCCTCAGCAAAGAGAGTTCTATCCACTTTTACGTGTTGATAAGGGGAGAGGGTAGAAGAAGTTTCTTTAGCACCATAAGGGCTGTTATAGATAACAAACCCCGGTTCCAACCATACTTGTCTATTTTGAGTTTGAACATGACTTTGATCATAGACCAACCGCTTATCAGCAAGGATAAACTGGTGATTATCTAATTTAAAAACAGGAACACCTTGTCTATTCAAACGCCATTCTACGATTTTAAAGGCATTTCCAGGAGTCAATTTACCAGACTCCTTAATAAGATCCTCATTAGCATAAACTGCTGTTTCTCCGTATACCATTGGAGATTCCAGAGTTTCTTTATAGTAGAATCCATAATCAGACTCGGTTAGATAATAAATTTCTTGTGAAGAGTAAGGAAGCTGTTTTTCTGTGCTAACTACTCTTGAAGTTATGATAAAAGCAGGTAGCAATAAAACTACTAAGAACTTACGCATTCTTCTCTTCCCTTTCTTCTTGTAATCGTAATAAATGGTTTTTAGTTGCCAATTCCTCTAATTTTTCATCTGATAAACTTAGAAATTGCTCAACAACTTCCAATAAATTTTCCATGACATTACCTCGGAAGCAAATCAGGAATTGTGTAAATTGCTTCTCGTTTCTTTGAGTAATAGTACTTGGCGCGTGCATACTTTGCTACATAGTCTTCATCTTTCAACTTTGCAGCAAAGGCGGATTCCTTATCCTTTTCATCACTAAGAGTTTGGTACTGCTCTTTCAACTCTGTTAATTGCTGACGTCTTTGCAGTAACTGATCATAGCTTTGGGCCAAGTTATAAGTTGGTAAAATAAACAACAAGATCATCAAAATAAGGACCCAACCCATAAAACGATTTCGTTTTTGTCTCTCCTTCATCAGGTAACGACGACGTTGATGTTCATTTTGAATAAAAGAATTATTCATCTGTACAATATTTTTAGACATTTTCTTCTACCCGTGTTTCACTGAGAATTTCATACATGCCTGCTGCATCTTCTTTTTTTGTACTATCTTTCATCTCTAGTACTTTAACAAGCAACAACTTATTTCCAAAGCGAATTTCAACTTGGTCATCAACTTTCAAATCCGTTGAACTTTTGGCCAAGATTCCGTTCACCTTGATTCTACCTTTATCTGCTACTTCTTTTGCGACTGTACGGCGCTTAATAATTCGTGATACTTTTAAATACTTGTCTAATCTCATTTTTACTACCTCAAATTATTATTGTACCATTTTTATCCTTTTTATAGAAGAAAAATGTTAAATGGGATTTGCTTCCTTTGATTCTTTTATCTCTAATAAACTTTCTCCAAAAATCAGCAAACCTTCTAAAATTTCATAATCCTTCTTGTTTCGGACATCAAATACAACTTCCATTAATCCCTTATTCTCAGCTATGGCTGCTTTTAAGTTCGTTGCGGATAAGGCTTTAAAATAATCTTGAGCCAAGAATAGTCGTTGAGTGACTTTTTCAAATTGAACTGTAATCTTGTTATCTTTTCTTTCCACACGTTCTACAAAGACCTTGTCCAAATATGACTTAACCAAACCAATCTCTAAAAGATAGGCTACTACATCTGGGTATTCTCCAAAGCGATCCATCAATTCTTCTTGTAGTTCTTCATAGTTGACACGATTGTCAATTTGACGAATTTTCTTGTAAATTTCAATCTTATGTCGTTGGTCAGAAATATAAGTGTCAGGAAGATAGGCGTCGATTTGTAAAATCAACTCAGCATTTCCTTTGGTTCTTTTGTTCCCATTGCCGTTACGTTTAGCAATAGCTTCCTCTAATAACTGTGAATACAATTCAAAACCAACAGAATCAATGAAACCAGACTGCGATTTTCCTAGGAGATTTCCTGCTCCACGAATCGAAAGATCTCGCATCGCAATCTTAAATCCTGAGCCTAATTCTGTAAATCCCTTAATCGCTTCTAATCTCTTCTCAGAGACTTCACTAATTGATTTTTCTGGACGATACATAAGATAGGCATAAGCAATACGATTGCTACGACCGACTCTTCCTCTTAATTGATACAAGGTTGACAAGCCCATGTGGTCTGCATTTTCAATAAATAAGGTATTGGCATTTGGAATATCTACCCCTGTCTCAATAATAGTAGTCGTCACCAAAATATCATACTGACCTTCAATGAAATCAAGTAGAGTATTTTCCAACTGAATTTCACTCATTTGTCCATGAACATACCCAATCGAAGCCTCTGGAATCAACTCCTGTAATTCTGAAACCTTCTGGTCAATCGTGTCAACTTTATTGTAAAGATAGTAAACTTGACCTCCACGCTCCATTTCACGCAAGACAGCATCACGAATGACACTATCATTCTTCTCTAATACATAGGTTTGAACAGGATAGCGATTGGTTGGAGGAGTTTCAATAACAGATAAATCTCTGATTCCCAGCATAGACATATGAAGGGTACGTGGTATTGGAGTAGCTGTCAATGTTAAGACATCCACTTGTTTCTTCAGTTCTTTCAATGTTTCCTTATGCTTAACACCAAATCGTTGCTCTTCATCAATAATCATCAAGCCTAGATCTGAAAAGACAACATCTTTTGACAAAACACGATGCGTTCCAATCAAAATATCGACTTGACCATTCTTTAATTTTTCAAGTGTCTCTGCCTGCTCTTTTTTACTTCTAAAGCGACTCAATACATCAATATTAACAGCAAAATTTTGAAATCTCTCTTTAAAATTTGTATAGTGTTGTTGTGCTAAAACCGTCGTCGGAACTAGAACGACCACCTGTTTGTGATCATTGACAGCCTTAAATGCTGCACGCATTGCAACTTCAGTCTTTCCAAAACCAACATCCCCAACTAAAAGTCGATCCATGGGATGAGAATCCTGCATATCTCTCTTGATTTCCTCAATACTACGAAGTTGATCATCCGTTTCAACATAAGGGAAAGCATCATCAAAAGCATGTTGATCTTCATCATCAGCTGAGAAAGCAAAACCCTTCAACTGACTACGCTCAGAATACAGTTTGATTAAATCGTCAGCTATATCCTCTACCTGGTTCTTAACTTTTTGCTTGGCCTTTTTGAAATGACCGTCATTTAATTTATTGAGTTTAGGAGGTTTCCCATCACTTGAAACATATTTGGACAGTAACTGAATCTGCTCCACTGGGATGGAGATTTGGTCACCATTTTGATACTGTACACTGACATAATCACGGTGGATACCTTTGATTTCAATTGTTTCGATTCCTAGATATTGACCAATTCCATGGATATGGTGAACAACATAATCCCCTTTTTCAAGTTCATTATAATCTTTTAATCGCTCTGCGTTTGAAGCATGTTGTCTTCGAAAACGACGTTTTAATTTCTTTTGAAAAATCTCATGTTCAGTAATCAAGAGAATTTTTTCATCTACAAAATGAAAACCATATCTTAGATTACCCTCAATCAAGTTTACAGATTCTTTACAGATACTTGACTTATCTTTGGAATCCAATTTGATCTGGTATTCCTCTAAAACATCCTCCAATGTTTTACTGCCCATTGAATTGCTAGACTGCAAAACAATGGTGTAGTCCATTTTTTTGTATCGCTCAATTTCTTCTTTAAGAAAAGAAAACTGATTGAAAAACTCTTGCATGGGGTATTGATTAAATTGATAAATGTGATCAAATTTGAGGTTTCCTAAGCCCTTTTGCAGATTAGAGAAAAAGGTAACTGGACTTTGTTTTTTATAGGTTTGCTCTGTATCTGCAAAATACTGCATCTCAGAAAATGATTTACCATTCTGTAAATCTTCTGTAAAGTATTGCGCTAATTCTCTTTCAAAGGCTTCATACTGATTCATCAATTTTTGATAGTCATCAAAGAATACTGGTGTATCTTTTTCAATATAATCAAAGACAGTCCATGTTTTATCGTAACATAAGGACAAAAACTTTCGACTATCTGAATGTACTTGTTTTTGATGAAAACTTGACAAAATTTCTTCTAGATAGGATTTCAAAATCGGCGATAGAGTCTTCGAAATTTGCTTGTCTAAAGCTGACTGACCTCGTTGATAATCCTTTTCTCTCAAAAGTATGTCGCTAGCTGGAAAGATAGTGAGGTTTGTCTGATTTTCTTTCGATAATTGTGTTTCGACTTCAAAAGTACGAATACCATCTACTTCATCTCCAAAAAACTCGATTCGGAAAGGTTCTAACTGAGACATCTCAAAAATATCTAAAATATCTCCTCGAATACTAAACTCACCTTGTGTCTGTACTTGAGTAACTTTTCGATATCCAATTTCCTTTAACTGGTGAAGTAGCTCGTGTTGGTCATATTCTTCGCCAACTGCAATTTTTATAATACTTTCTTTAAATCTAGTCGGAGAGGGTAGAATCAATCGACTCGCTGCGATATTACAAACTAAAACCCCTTTCTTAGATGGATCATTCAAAAAACGCAAGGCTTCAACCCGCGAAATGATTTTTTCTTGCGAAGACATCAAAAACTCTACCATAGGAGAATCATCGACCAAAAAAGGATAGACAAGTTCCTCTCCTAAGAGAGAAAGAAGATCACTGATAATTCGTTCTGCTTCTCCATAAGTTGAAGTCAGTAACACAATCTTATTTTCTTTTTCTAGGCTGCTTGCAATTGCAAGAGCCTTAGTAGACGTTGATAAACCAAGTATTAGTTGTCTTTTCTTATCTATCAGATTTTGATGCCATTTTTCTATCTGATTATTTTCTGAGAATAAATCTAATAAAGTCACCATTTATCCGTTATACCTCTGCATTGTTTTCTCAAAGTTTTTCTCTTGTAAATAGTATTTTACAGCATCGTCAACCTTGTCAATTGACTGTAAAACACCTACATAGTCTTCCTGATCAAATTTACTTAAAACATGGTGAACAACTGACATTCCATTTTTAGGTCTTCCAATACCTATTTTAACACGGTTAAATACTTGGGTTCCAATATGTTGAATAATAGACTTGATGCCATTATGGCCACCTGCTGAGCCTTTTGCTCTTAAACGAATTTTTCCAACTTCCATGTCAAGATCGTCGTAAATAACGAGTAAATCTTCAATATCTAAACCATAGTAAGTCAATAAAGCATGAACTGCTTTTCCACTTTCATTCATAAATGTTGTTGGTTTGACAAGATAAATTGTTTCTCCATTGAGGAAAAAAGATGCTAGATCAGCTTGAAATATCTTGTCATGTGTAAAGGTTACATTTTGTTTTTTGGCGATTTGGTCAATCAACATAAATCCAACGTTGTGCTTGGTTTCAAAATATTTATCCCCTGGATTTCCTAATCCTACAAGTAATTTAGTCATTTATTTTCCTTTCAAAAGCCAAAAGGGTTGGAATTTTTTTTCCAACCTAATTGACACTATTTATTAAATGTTATTAAACATTAAAGCGGAATTCCATGATATCGCCATCTTGAACGATATATTCTTTTCCTTCTTCACGCAAACGCCCAGCTTCTTTTACAGCCTTTTCAGATCCATATTTCACTAGATCCTCATATGACATTGTTACTGCACGAATAAACCCTTTTTCAAAGTCTGAGTGGATAATACCAGCTGCTTGAGGAGCTTTCATCCCTCGCTTAAAGGTCCAAGCACGGACTTCTTTTTCACCAGCTGTGAAGTAAGTTCCAAGCCCAAGCAAGTGATAAGCTGCACGAGTCAACTTGTCAACGCCTGATTCAGTCAAACCAAGTGCTTCAAGAAACTCTTGCTTATCCTCATCGTCTAACTCAGAAATTTCTTCCTCAGCACGCGCAGAAATAACTACCACCTCAGCATTTTCTGTCGCTGCAAATTCTCGAATTTGCTTCACATAGTCGATAGAATCTGGATCTGAAACTACATCTTCATCCACATTAGCAACATAAAGAACTGGTTTAGTGGTTAAAAGGAAGAGGCCTTTAACAACCTTTTGTTCCTCATCTGTGAACTCAATGGTACGAGCTGATTTTCCATCTTCAAGAACAGGCTTAATCTTTTGAAGGACGTTGAATTCTGCCACAGATTCCTTATCTTTTTGCGTGCGTGCCATCTTTTCTACACGCGCATAGCGTTTATTAACTGATTCTAAGTCAGCAAGAATCAACTCCAGGTTAATGGTATCAATATCTGCAAGTGGATCCACAAAGGCGTCTTCACGTCCTTGCTCACGCATAACATTTTCATCATCAAAAGCACGAACTACATGAACAATCGCATCTACTTCACGGATATTAGCCAAGAATTTATTTCCTAGACCTTCTCCTTTTGATGCTCCTTTTACAATCCCTGCAATATCTGTAAATTCAAAAGTTGTTGGAACTGTCTTTTTAGGAGTAATCATTTCCGTTAGTTTTTGTAGGCGTTCATCTGGAACTTCTACCATCCCAACATTTGGATCAATAGTCGCAAATGGGTAGTTTGCAGCCTCTGCTCCTGCTTTTGTAATTGCATTAAAAAGGGTTGATTTACCAACGTTTGGCAAACCAACGATACCTGCTGTTAAAGCCATAGTTTCTCATTCTCCGTTCTCATTTCAATCCCTAACATTATAACACAAAAAGGAAAAACTTGCTAACCCTCTAACTAAGGGTTCTTAGTCAATAATCTTATTCATTTTTCGTTCAAAATCATAGCGACTCATCATGACAAGGTGGTCACAATTGCTACATTTGATTTTGATATCTGCCCCTACACGTGTAATTTCCCAACGATTGGCCTTTTTACCTGTTGACTTGATGGTGCAAGCATGTGGTTTTTTCATTTCAACAAAATTTCCAACTTGATACATACTACTCTCCTTTTCTTTTTCGATTATATCATAAAAGAGGCGAGCCAAGCTCAACCTCTTTCACTTAATTTGTACGAACTGGTGTAATGAGCTGCATGAAGTCTTCGTCAGTATCTGCTGGCACAAGAGTAAATGGACGAACAGCTGAGATAAAGCTAATAGTTACCTTTTCGCTATTTAAAGCCTTGAGAGAATCAATCAAGTAAGTCGGGTTGAAACTAATAGTTAAATCATCACCAGTTACCTGCTCCGTATCGATTTCTTCGTTTACTTTACCAACTTCAGGAGAATGAACATGGGCGCTAACAACCCCACCTTTAATTTCAAGCTTCACAGTACCATTTTGAGTCGCACTTGATAAGAGACGAGCACGTTCCATTGATTGACGCAAGTTGACAACATCAAAAGTAATTGTCGTGTTAAAGTCAGTTGGAATCAAACGATCTGTATCAGGATAGTTTCCTTCTAGGAGACGAGTGTAGAAGCTAATATTTTCGCTTCTAAAGAGGATTTGATTATTTGCAAAGAAAATCTCTACAGTTTCAATATCATCTGTAAATACCGATGAAAATTCGCGTAGAGAGCGACTAGGAATTACTACATCGAAATCATCACCAGTTTTTTCAAGAGTCAATTTTTTCTGGCTAAGGCGATGAGAGTCTGTTGCAACTGTTTTTAGTTCCTTGTGTTGGCTCAAAACAAAATGGACACCAGTTAAGATTGGACGACTTTCTTGCGTACTTGCAGCAAAAGCTGTTTCATTGATAATTTTCTTGAGCAGTTTTGTTTCAAGAATCAAAGGTGTGCTTGCTGAAATTTCTTGGATTCGTGGGTACTGTTCGCTATCTTTTCCTTTTAGAGTAATTTCTGATTTACCACTTGTTAAGACAATTTGTTTTTGTTCAATCTCTTTGAAATCAAGCGTTACATCTGGAAGACTAGATATCACATTGATAAAGAAAGAAGCTTCAAGAAGAATCGAACCCAAAGAAGTGATCAAGAGACCAGCATCTTCATTCTTTTGAGAAATGAAATTTTCAATAGAAATTTGACCGTTTGAGCCAATTAAAGTAATTCCTTCATTGGTAACGTCAATTTTGATTGTTGATAAAATTGGAATAGCATTTTTAGAGCTTATTGCTCGTTTTGTAGTATTTAAGGCCTGTAGAAATAAATTTTTATTAATTGAAAAATGAATCATGGATTCTCCTTTATTTATTTTTAGTATTAGAAAGTTAATAGTAATAATAGAGTGTGTGAATTCTGTGGAAAACTGAGTGCTATTTAGTAAACTTAAGCTTCTAAGCTTGTTTAAAAAATGTGGATAAAAAAGATAAGAAAGGAAAACTTATCCACAAGCTACTTAATTTTCTTTTTGATTGCTTCTATTTCTAAACGTAAATTATCGTCTTCGTCAATCAATGATTTGATTTTAGCATGGGCGTGAATAACGGTGGTGTGATCCTTTCCGCCAAATTCTTTTCCGATTTTTGGAAGACTGTTATCTGTCAGTTCTCTAGCTAGGTACATGGCAACTTGACGTGCTAAAACGATGTTTTGAACTCGTCTCGTACCTTTCATTTCTTTAACACTCACTCCATAAAAATTACCAACTTCAGTTTGGATTTTCTCAATTGGAATAACAAGTATCTGGCGGGCGTCTTGCTTACGTGCTCTAATAGCTTCCGCAGCAATATCAATAGTAATATCCTTAATCTTCTTCACTCTGGCAATTAAAGTGATATCGTTGATTGCTCCTTCCAATTCTCGAACATTTGAATCAAATTGGCCGGCCAAATATTCCAGAGTATCACTTTGGAAATGGTAATCCAAGTGCTCTGTTTTACTTTGAAGAATGGCGATACGTGTCTCAAAGTCAGGAGGGGTGATATTTTGCGTCAATCCCCAGCTAAAGCGTGTAACAAGTCTTTCCTCAAGGCCTTCTAGGTGTTTAGGACTTCGATCACTGGTTAGGACAATCTGTTTCTGCTTATCATGAAGAGCATTGAAGGTATTGAAAAATTCTTCTTGGGTCGCGACTTTTTTGCCACTGAGAGATTGGATATCATCGATCAACAAGAGATCAAGACTACGGTAAGTCTTTTTGAACTTTTCCATTTCCCCAAGTCGCAAGTGTTCAAGAAAGTCATTGATAAAGCTTTCGGCAGGAATGTACTTGACACGCGCATCAGGAATATTTTTCAAAATCTCATTTCCAATCGCATTGAGTAAGTGAGTCTTTCCAAGACCAGGTCCTCCATAGATGAAAAGAGGATTATAGGTCAGAGCTAAATCTTCAGATACAGCTAGTGCAGCAGACACCGCCCAAACATTACCATCACCTTGAATAAAGTTATCAAAGGTATATTTTTCTTTTAACCCTGTTTCGGAATAGGGAATCGTTGGTAGTGCAGGTGTGTAATCGTAAGTAGAGACACTATTCGTATCATTTACTTGAGGAGATTCTGTGCTCTGAGGTTTAGTGAAAATATAGTGAGGTTTGATTTCAGAATCATAAATTTCAAAACCAGCAGCAATAATAATATCTTTTAATTGCTTTTCCCACACCATTTCCATCTCTGATCTCGGTAGAAATATAGTAGCTGTGTTTTCTTCTACTTTGATGAGTTCAGCAGGTGTAGCATAGAAATCATACATAGATCGAGTCAATCTTTCTTGAGCAAATTCTAAAATACGATTCCAAAATTGCTTTTCTTTCAACTAATTTTCCTCCTTTACTATGATTTTAGTAGTTTAGTGCTAGACTTATTTTACCATAGATAATAGGATTTTTCCACAGATTGGGGAAAAGAATCCACAATGTTAGTAGTATTTATCCACAGGTTGGGGATAAATAGAAAAATCCTTAATTTAGTAGGCTTTTTGATAAAAAAATTGGTGGATAAATTTGTGGGTTGAGAAAATAAAAGAACAGCCTTATTTCAGGCTGTTAATAATTCTATCGTATTCTTCTTGACTTGAAAAAGAGATAATAATCTTTCCAGTATCTTTTTTTGAAAGTTTAATTTCTACACTTAAACCGAGTAGTTTTTTTAATTTATCTTCTTCGTCTTTGATGAAAGAATCACCTTTTTTTTGCTTCTTTTGTTTTTTCTCTGTAAGAAGTGCTTCTAACTTTCTCACAGAAATATCTTCATTTTTGATTAGTTGGAAGAAATAGTCTTGCTGCTCTTTGTCCAAACCAACTAGTGAACGTGCATGCGCTTGAGAAATTTTTCCATTTTCTACTTCAGTTAAGATATATTCTGGTAGGGAAAGCAAACGAATAAAATTAGTGATATAAGGACGAGATTTCCCCATTTTATCCGCTATCTCAGTGTGAGTAAATCCTTTTTCTACTAAAGATTCGTAGGCGCGTGCTTCTTCAACAGGATTTAAATTTTCTCTCTGCAAATTCTCAATGATTGACTGGATCATCATTTCCTGATCTGAGAGGTGCTTTACAACGGCTGGAATAGAGGTCAGACCAGCCAAGAGAGAAGCCCGATATCGTCTCTCTCCTGCAAGGATTTCATAACCAATTACAGGAGATTGACGAACGATGATTGGTTGGATGAGCCCATTTTCTTTGATTGATTGAGCTAATTCCTTTAGTTTATCTGTATCAAATTCTTTCCGAGGTTGGTAAGGATTCTTTTGTATTTCAGAGATAGAAATCATTTCAAATTTTTCCATGATTCTACACTAACATATCTTTTACTTTCTGTAAAGTTTTCTTTACACTGATGTCAATTAAGACTCTAAATCACTAGAATTCTTATCTAGTTTAATTGAGGTTGTTTCCTCCTTACCATTACGGTAGTAGGTTACTTTGATAGTATCTCCAATAGCATGATTGTAAAGAGCGTGTTGTAGGTCTGTTGATGAAGCAATCTCTTTATCGTCAACTTTGGTAATGACATCGTATTTTTGAAGATGTCCATTTGCTGGCATATTGTTTTGAACAGATCGAACAACTACACCTGAAGTGAGGCCACTTGGAATGTTAAGTTTTCTAAGATCACTAGCTCCAACATTTGACAGATTGACCATTTGAATTCCAAGAGCTGGACGAGTCACTTTACCATCACTTTCAAGTTGTTTAATGATATTTTGTGCATCGTTTGAAGGAATTGCAAAACCAAGACCTTCTACAGATGTTCCACCATTACTTGCAATTTTACTTGATGTTATACCAATTACTTGTCCTTGAATGTTTACAAGTGGACCACCAGAGTTACCAGGGTTAATGGCCGTATCTGTTTGAATGGCTTTTGTTGAAATAGCTTGACCATCTTCAGATTTTAGAGAAACATTTCGATTAAGACTCGAGATGATTCCCTGTGTAACTGTATTAGCATATTCTGAACCTAGAGGACTACCGATAGCAATCGCTGTTTCTCCAACACTAAGTTGACTTGAATCCCCAAATTCTGCTACTGTTGTAACTTTTTCTGAAGAAATTTTAACGACAGCAATATCAGAGAAGGTATCAGATCCGACAATTTCACCAGGAACCTTGGTACCATCTGCTAAGCGGATATCAACTTTTGAAGCTCCATTGATAACGTGAGTATTAGTTACAAGATAGGCATCTTTATCATCCTTTTTATAGATAACACCTGATCCCTCACTTGCGATTTGTTGATTGTCTGAATCAGAATTAGTTTCATCACCATTAAATACACTACTTTGTCTACTGCTAGAAGAAGAATAAGTAATGATTGAGACAACAGCATCCTTAACTTTATTTACTGCTTGAGTGGTTGAGTTTTCATTTTTATAGGATGTTTGAGTGACAGTGCCAGAATTATTATTCGTAGCTTGATTTCCTTGTTTTTGATAAAGTTGTAATGTTACGAAACTTCCTAAGGCACCACTTAAAAATCCGATTAGAATGATTACAAGAACTTTAACTCCCTTTTTGTAAAATTTTTGTAAGTGTTTCATAAACGCCTCCGTTTGTTATTTATTTACTCAGATTATAAACCTATTAACTTAATCCAAACTTAAAAGCTTAAAGTTTTACACAAGTTGTGGATAACTCATTTTATTCTGTGAATTCACTAGTAATTTTGAATGATTTTTTTGTGTATAAGATGTGAAATGAAGTGTGGATATGATAGAATAGAAGAATGAAAATAAAAATTGTAACAGTAGGAAAATTAAAAGAAAAATACCTTAAAGATGGAATTGCTGAATATGTCAAACGAATTTCACGTTTCGCCAAATTAGAAATGATTGAGCTCACTGATGAGAAGACACCTGACAAAGCCAGTGAATTAGAAAACCAAAAAATCTTGGAAACAGAAGGTGAAAGAATTCTTTCTAAGGTTGGAGAAAGAGACTTTGTCGTTGTACTAGCCATTGAAGGAAAAACACTCTCCTCAGAGGAATTTAGTCAGCAACTAGAGCAAGCTTCTATCAAAGGATATTCAACGCTTACTTTTATCATTGGAGGAAGTTTGGGTCTAGCTCCTGTTGTAAAAAATAGGGCCAATCTTTCTGTCAGTTTTGGACGTCTGACATTACCACATCAGTTAATGAGATTGGTTTTAGTTGAACAAATTTACCGTGCTTTTACAATTCAACAGGGTTCTCCTTACCACAAATAGAAGATTGACTTAGCTCTTGTTTTTTGATAGAATGGTCATGTTAGGTCTCATAGCTCAGCTGGATAGAGCATTCGCCTTCTAAGCGAACGGTCGCAGGTTCGAATCCTGCTGGGATCAATTTTAGATGTGAAGCTGGGGTAAATCCCAGCTTTTTTCTTAAAAAAGTGCGTTTCAGGTGCAAAAATGTACAGTTGGGAAAAATTTTTTCTTACATGATCTTCATTTTGTATAATAGGTGTGTAAGTTAACTTACAAGAAAAAATAATACAGGAGATTTCATTATGAAAAATACAGTAAAGTTGGAACAATTTAAAGAAGTAACAGAGGCAGAATTGCAGGAGATTCGAGGTGGAGATTGGAGAATTTCAGAAACAATTCGTAATCTTATTTTTCCAAGAAGAAAGTAATGAAATAAAGGTAGAGAGTAATGGATTTATTTGGATTAGGGATAGCTATTTTTTATTTTCTCATCATTAGCAAAAGTTATGAATGGATTTGTAAAATAAATAGAAAAGAACAAATTGTTTTTTTCTGTTACACATGTATCTCAGTTTTTATACTTGAAGAAATTATTACACTAGTATTTTCTAATAGTTTTGCTTTGTCTAAATTTTTATTTCCTTTGGTTGTGTACCTTTATTTAAGAAAGTTAAAGAAGTCTGAAAAATATAAAGCTATTTTTATCAGTTTACTATTGTCTTTATTATATCACAGTACCCATACTTTTATATCCGTAACCTTATCTTCTATAACAGGAGATGAAGTAGTATTACATCATAAAAGTACATTTCTTTTAGTAGTATTGTTGATGACTTATTTTTCTATTCTAATAATAATTCGTTATTTTCATCTGGATATTAAATATTTTGATAAAGATTATCTGTATCCTTTTTTAAAAAAAGTAATAGTTGCTTTCTTTGGTTTACATATCTTATTGTTTATTTCAGATATAGTAAGTACAACTCATCATTTAAATAGCTTCGGAAGTATTTTATCAACTATTGTTTTTATTTGCTTGTTATTGATTTTCTTTGCAATGAATTCTCACAAGGTTCAAATTGAAAAAGAGATTGCTCTAAAACAAAAGAAATTTGAACAAAAGCATTTACAGACTTATACTGATGAAATTGTGGAGTTGTATAATGAAATTCGAGGTTTTCGTCATGACTATGCAGGGATGCTTGTCAGCATGCAAATGGCGATTGACAGTGGAGATTTACAAGAAATTAACAGGGTTTACAATGAAGTCCTAGTAAAAGCAAATCAGAAATTGAGGTCAGAAAAATATACTTACTTTGATTTAAATAATATAGAAGATTCTGCTTTACGAAGTTTAATTGCTCAATCGATTGTCTATGCACGAAAAAATGATGTAGAGTTTACATTGGAAGTAAAGGATATTATTACTAGACTGTCAATAGATTTACTTGATCTTGTTCGTATCATGAGCATTTTATTAAACAATGCCGTTGAAGGTGCTGCAGATAGTTACTTGAAACAAATGGAAGTTGCAGTCATTAAAATGGATTTTGAAACAGTTATAGTTATCCAGAATTCATGCAAAATCACTATGACGCCTTCAGAGGATCTATTTGCCTTAGGTTTTTCTACCAAGGGAAGAAATAGAGGTTTAGGACTTAATAATGTCAAAGAGATCTTAGATAAGTATGACAACATTATCTTAGAAACTGAGATGGAAGACAACACATTCAGACAAATTATTAGATTTAAGAGGGAATTCGAATGAAAGTATTAATTTTAGAAGATGTTATTGAACATCAAGTGAGACTAGAGAGAATATTAAATGAAATCTCGGAAGAATCGAATATTCCTATTTCATATAAGACAACAGGAAAAGTTCGTGAGTTTAAGGAATATATTGAAAATGATGAAGTAAACCAGCTTTATTTCCTAGATATCGATATTCATGGAATCGAGAAAAAGGGCTTTGAAGTAGCACAATTTATCCGTCATCACAATCCCTATGCTATTATTGTCTTTATTACCAGTCGATCTGAATTTGCTACCTTAACCTACAAATACCAGGTATCAGCCCTAGATTTCGTTGATAAAGACATCAATGATGAATTGTTTAAAAAACGTATCGAGCAGAATATCTTCTATACCAAAAGCATGCTACTTGAAAACGAAGATGTTGTAGACTATTTTGATTACAACTATAAGGGAAATGATTTAAAAATCCCTTACCACGATATATTGTATATCGAAACCACAGGTGTTTCTCATAAACTGCGAATTATCGGGAAGAATTTTGCAAAAGAATTCTATGGAACTATGACAGATATTCAGGAAAAGGACAAACATACCCAGCGATTTTATTGCTCCCATAAATCTTTCCTTGTCAATGTGGGAAATGTGAGAGAAATTGATCGAAAGAATTTAGAAGTTGTCTTTTATGAAGATCATCGTTGTCCGATTACTCGTTTAAAAGTCCGCAAACTAAAAGATATTCTAGAGAAAAAATCTAAAAAGTGATTGACAATTAGTAAGAAATTGATATAATGGTTATATCTGCTACAGATAGATGGTCCGTTGGTCAAGGGGTTAAGACACCGCCTTTTCACGGCGGTAACACGGGTTCGAATCCCGTACGGACTATTTTATCCGCCATAGCTCAGTTGGTAGTAGCGCATGACTGTTAATCATGATGTCGTAGGTTCGAGTCCTACTGGCGGAGTAAGATAAAAAAAGAACACCATTGGTGTTCTTTTTTAGTTAACATCACCTAACATTTTCATAAGGAAGTCTGTCATTTCTTGCGGACTTTCTTTTTTTCCGTGAGCAATCCAAGTCTGGCAAACACCAAATAGGGCATTTGTTAGATAAATACTGCTGTATTCTAATTCTATTGGAGTGAGTTGTAATTTCATAAAGCGTTTCTGAAGGTCGGTGCTAAGCATAATGTGAAGCTTATTTCTCAAGAAATTTTGGATTTCTTTTGTCCCATTTTCAGATAAGAGTGCAGCCAAGAGTGGCTCAGACTCTAAATATTCAAATACTTCTAAAATAGCATCTCTTTTGTGATGAGCATGTTTTTGGAAAATATACTCAAAGGTATGAAATAGCTTACTTTGGTAGAGTTCAATCATATCATACTTATCCTTGTAGTGAGTGTAAAAGCTGGAACGACTAATTCCGGCTTTTTCTGCTAACTTGACAGTAGAAATTTGATCAAAGGGCTGGTCCATCAATAATTGAACCATGGCATTTTCGATAATTCGTTTTGTTTTTAAACGTTTGTTACTTTCTTTCATAATTTCTCCTCGTATACAAAAATAGACTATGTGTCTAAAAAAATATTTTTCACCTTGTAATTTAGATTTTTTGATGTATAATCTATTATATCAAAATTTTAGACAATATGTGTAAAAAAGGAGGAAACATGTTTAAAGAATGGAAAGCAATATTTAAAAAACCGACCTTTATCATTGTAATGATAGGGATTTCTCTCATTCCAGCTTTATACAACATTATATTTTTATCGTCCATGTGGGATCCATATGGTCAAGTATCGGAGTTACCTGTGGCAGTTGTCAATAAAGATAAGGAAGCTTCTTATAATGGACAGACAATGACAATTGGTGAAGACATGGTGTCTAATTTAAAAGAAAATAAGGCTTTAGATTTTCACTTTGTTAATGAAGAGGAAGGGGAAAAAGGGCTAGAAGATGGTGACTACTACATGGTAGTGACTTTACCAAGTGACTTATCTGAAAAAGCTACTTCTATCCTAACAAATCATCCTGAACAGATGCAGATTGATTATCAGACGTCAAGTGGGCATAGCTTTATTGCAAGTAAGATGAGTGATTCTGCAATGACACAATTAAAACAAACCGTCTCTACTAATGTTACTGAAACGTACACTAAGGCTTTATTTCAAAAAATGAATGATTTGAAGTCTGGAATAAATAAGGCAGCTGAAGGAAGTGAACAATTGGCTAATGGAGCCGATCAGTTGGTGACGGGAAGTCAAACATTGACGACAAATCTTAATACTCTAGCTAATTCAACTGTAACTTTTTCAAATGGAGCGGATCAATTTACAAAAGGCTTATCTAGCTATGTGTCTGCTATAGAGCAATTACATATTGGTTTAGGAACTTTTAATAGTGGTTTACAAAGTTATACAAATGCTGTCTCACAAGTTGACACTGGACTTGGTCAATTAGCTTCAAAAACTCCTGAGTTGGTGACAGGTGTAAATCAGCTAAATACAGGTATAAAGTCCTACACAAGTGGGGTTTCACAATTGGATACAGGTCTCAATCAATTTTCAGTTGGTGTAAATGCTTATACAAGTAGTGTGAAAGAACTTTCTAACGGAACAAGTCAATTATCCAATCAATCAGATACACTAAGAGATGGAATGGAGCAATTAAATACTGGTATTAAAGAAATTTCAAGCCAATTAGAGTCCTCATCTCAACAAAATGAAGAAATAGCGCAATTGGCAACAAGCTTAGGAGAACTAAATAAAACACTACAAGCTCTTACAATATCAGATAATACTCAACTGAAAAGTACATTGTCAGAAGCTTTGCCAAATCTAACAACTCTTGCTCAGGATATTGTGACCAAAAGTCAGACAGAACAAGAGAAAACTCTTGCAAACCTTCAATCAACAGCTACTTATCAATCTCTTACAGAGGAACAAAAGAAAGAATTGACAGAAGCTATTTCTAAAAATTCTAATTCTACTATTGAGTCAGCAAAAACAATTTTAACAACAGTAGGGGGATTAAAAGAAAGTATAGAGAATTCAGAACAACAAGTAACTAATCTATCTGATGTACAGACGAAGGCAAATCAACTCTTACCTGCAGCATCTAGCTCCTTGACAACCTTGTCAAATGGATTTACAAAATTACAAACTACTGTAGACAATCAGTTAGTTCCTGGAAGTCAGTCAATTGAAAAAGGAGTTGTAAACTATACTAAAGGATTGGATACTATTTCTATAGGTGCTAATCAACTAAGTGAAAAGAACTCAAGTTTAACGACTAGTCTGGATCAATTAGTTTCTGGATCAAGTAAGTTGACAGAAAATACATCAACCTTGACAGCTGGAGTAGATGCGTTAGCTGGAAAAGCTCCAGAATTAGTATCAGGTATAGAAAGTTTGTCATCTGGTTCTGCTCAATTGAACAATAAGAGTCCAGAGTTAGTAGCAGGTCTTACTAAATTACAATTTGGCTCTGGTCAATTAACAGACAAATCAACACAGTTACTTTCTGCAGCATCCCAACTAGGAAGTGGTGCTATGAAGATTGCAGATGGTGCTGGAAAACTAGCAGCTGGTGGAACAACCTTAACCTCTGGTCTTGAAGATTTACAGACAGGAGTTGATTCATTAGGACAAGGATTAGGTAATGCTAACAATCAACTTAAATCAGCATCAACAGAATCTGAAAATGCAGAAACATTATCTGAACCTCTAGTTCTCTCAAAAACAGACAATGACCAAGTTCCTGTAAATGGGATTGCCATGGCTCCTTATATGATATCAGTTGCTCTTTTTGTTGCTGCTATATCTACCAATATGATTTTTGCTAAGTTACCTTCTGGACGTCATCCAGAGAGTCGTTGGGCTTGGTTGAAGTCTCGCTCTGAAATAAATGGGATTATAGCTGTCTTAGCAGGTGTTTTAGTTTATGGAGGTGTCCATCTTATTGGATTGACTGCGAACCATGAGATGAGGACCTTGATTCTAATTATAATCACAAGTTTAGCTTTCATGTCTATGGTGACAGCTTTAACAACTTGGAATAGCCGTATTGGAGCTTTCTTCTCTCTTATTTTACTTTTATTACAGTTAGCATCAAGTGCAGGGACCTATCCCCTTGCTTTGACAAATGATTTCTTCAAAGGTATCAATCCTTGGTTACCAATGAGTTATTCTGTATCAGGTTTACGACAAACAATCTCTATGACAGGAAATATTCATCACCAAGTGATTTTCCTTATTATAACACTAGCTTTCTTTACTGCTTTAGGTATGCTAGCTTACCAACCTAAGAAAATGGAAGAAGATTAAAAAGATTGACCAATTCTTTGGTCAATCTTTTTCTGCCTTAGATAAATTTCGTCTGTGATTATAGATCCCAAAAAGAAGAAGGGCAGTTACTGAGCAGGCTGCTCCAATAACAAAACCATTGGGAATAAAGGAAAGTGTAATGGTGCCTTTTCCCTTTGGAACATCAACTTTCATAAAACCAGTTTGGGCCTGCTTGATTTCAAGTTTTTTCCCATCTTGGTATGCAGACCAACCTTTGTCATAAGGAATAGTGAAGAAAATAGAGGTGTCTTGTTTGACTTCATATGTAGCAAAGACTTTATTTTTAGAGGTAGATACTTCTACAGGTTGTTCTTTAATCTTTTGGATTGCCTCAGTAAGAGCTTGAGTATCTAAACGATAGAAGGTTGGAGATTCAAATGACACCTGAGAATTTCCAGGGAAACTAACACTGATATTGAAAGTTTTTTGTTCTTCAGTATAACCCAAATTAAAGAAATTAAATGCATTGTCAGTTGTAAAAGTCTTATTTTCACCGTTGACAATGATGTCAACTTTCTTTTGCTTATCATTAGTAAAATGAAGATTTGAAAAAGAGAGATAGACTTGGCTATTTTGAGGAACCTCAATTTGATAATCAATCTTTGCATCTTCATTCGCAGAACCTGTAATGCTCGTTAAACCATCTGAAGTATCTGTTTTATCAGATGCTATTTGGGAGAAGTAATCTAAGTTGAGATTAGCAAGCTGGTTTATAAATAAAGCCTGATTATCTAGAGTGTGATTGTTAAAGTTTACATCTTTGTAAATAGATTGAGTGGCAAAGGCAATGGGTAAAGAGAGTTGATTTTTATATAAGGTTAAATGATCCTTTTGATAAATCTCTTGAAAGCCATACTTATCAAGTGAAGTTTCAGAAATATTGTATTGGATTCCAAATAAACTGTCTGCTAAAAGACTGTTATTTGCATAACGGAGATTAAGGTTGGTTCCAGAGGATTTGAATCCCAGTTTATCCAAACTAGTGCTAGCTGAACGATTTCGTACAGACGAGAATTGAGAGATTCCATTGTAGTTAAATTTCATACTGTCATTTCCAGTCTGAATTTGCAGTTTTTCAGTACGTGTAAATGGATTGTCAATTTGGTTTAGAATGGATTCCATAGAGGTGATATCTCTATTATAGGCGCTACGAGAAGCAAAGGCCCATTCTTTAGCTATTCCTTCCATTTGAGATGATGCATTTAAGCTTATTTCAGCTGTTATAAATAAAGACAAAAGAATTGCAAATAGATTTACAGAGATAAATTTTCTAATGACTGCAAGAAGTAAAAGAGTATAAACTAGTAGAAATTCAAGAGTGAGTAGGATATTCAAATCAGTTAGAAAAGAATAGTGTGATTTAAAATAGACAGTAGCCAAAAATCCTGTTAGTACAAGAAAAAGTGAGCCAAATAGATTCCATAGCTTCAGTTCTTTCAGACGATTTAAGACTTCTGCTGCAGTATAAATTAACAGAGTGGAAAAAATCCAAGCATAGCGATGCAAAAACATATTTGGGGTATGCATCCCTTGCCAAAATAAATCAAGTGCTTCTATGTAAAAGCTTGTTATTAAAAAAGTAAAGAAAATTGCATAGGTAAGTTTCACGTGAAACCTTATGGATTTTATTGTGAAAAATAGAATAGTCAAAATAAAAGGAAGCAATCCAACAAAAATCATTGGTATAGATCCATATTTAGTTGTATCAAAAGATCCAATGAATTGTTTTGCAAAAATATCCAAATACCAGCTACTATCTGTCTTTAATTTTGTGATGGCAGTCAACTTCTCTCCATGAGTTTGTAAATCAAACAGTGTAGGAAGAGTCATAATCAAACTAGCCATTCCAGCTAAAAAGGAGGTAACAACAAAACCAAGAAAAGATGATTTTCTAGTTTTAAAGTCCCAAGAAATTTGGCAGAGATACCAGAAAATAAGAAACAATGCTGTCATATACCCAAAATAATAATTTTGAATAAATAAGATTGACAAACTTGTAAAGTATAGTAGGCGCTTCTTTTGTGTTATAAGTAGGTGTAAACCAGTTATAATTAAAGGAATCAAGATAAAAACATCGAGCCAGGTTTTAATCTCTAACTGACTGACAGTGAAGCTCATTAAAGCATAGGAAGTAGATAAGGCAAGTTTTAAAAATTTTGGGATATCTTTAAATAATCTAGTCAAACTAAAGAAGGTTGACAGACCAATCAATCCAAATTTTAAGAGAGTGGTTAGATAGACAGCATCTGGCATATTCGACAGATTAAAAAAGTAAACTAGGGGTGAAAGAAAACTACCCAAGTAATAACTAGATAGAGCATAGAAATTCAGTCCGAGGCCACTTGTAAAGGTGTAAAACAAACTACCATTTCCATGCAGAATATTTCGTAAAGCTACATCAAAAATAACGTATTGATGGAAACCGTCTCCTAATAGTGGAGATGCATCGCTATTCCAGTAGATACCTTGAGTTAGGTATACTCCAGTCATAATTACTAAAGGAATGATGAAAGAAACAAAATAGGTCCAATATGTTTTAAAAAATGATTTCATGTTACCTCGTAGAATGATAGAAAACTCAGTTGGTTACCCCAACTGAGTTTTGAAGTCTTATTAGTCTTTCCAAAGTTCTTTAACTTTTGCTTGTACTTCTGCATTTTCTAGGAATTCATCATAGGTTTCATCGATACGATCAATGACGCCATTCTTAGATAAAACAATAATATGGTTTGCTAAAGTTTGAATGAACTCGTGATCATGACTAGCAAAGATGATTGATTCTTTAAAGTTTTTCAATCCATCGTTCAAGCTTGAGATAGATTCCAAGTCCAAGTGATTTGTTGGATCATCAAGTACAAGGACATTTGATTTCAAGAGCATGAGTTTTGAAAGCATGACACGTACTTTTTCTCCCCCTGACAAGACGTTTACAGGTTTGTTAACCTCATCTCCAGAAAAGAGCATACGACCGAGGAAACCACGTAGGAAGGTATTGTCATCTTCTTCTTTACTTGCAAATTGACGCAACCAGTCAAGGATTGACTCTCCTCCTGCAAAATCAGCCGAGTTGTCTTTTGGCAAGTAAGAACGGCTAGTAGTAACTCCCCACTTGACAGTTCCTTCATAGTCGATGTCACCCATAATTGCACGAATTAATGCAGTCGTTTGGATGTCATTTTGTCCAATAAGAGCTGTCTTATCACCTGGACGCAAGATGAAACTAATATTGTCTAGGATAGTTTCGCCATCAATCTTTACAGTTAAATTTTCTACTGTCAAGAGATCATTACCAATCTCACGTTCTGCTTTAAAGTTGATAAATGGATATTTACGACTAGAAGGAACAATCTCTTCTAATTCAATCTTGTCAAGCATTTTTTTACGAGACGTTGCTTGTCTTGACTTAGAAGCGTTGGCAGAGAAGCGAGCAACGAATTCTTGCAATTGCTTAATTTTTTCTTCTGCCTTGGCATTACGGTCTGCTAGCAATTTAGCAGCGAGTTCAGAAGATTCCTTCCAGAAGTCATAGTTTCCGACATAGAGTTTAATTTTTCCAAAGTCAAGGTCGGCCATGTGTGTACATACTTTGTTTAAGAAGTGACGGTCGTGGGATACTACGATAACGGTGTTATCAAAGTCAATCAAGAAGTCTTCTAGCCAAGTAATAGATTGGATGTCCAACCCGTTGGTCGGCTCGTCCAAGAGAAGAACATCTGGTTTACCAAAAAGTGCTTTAGCAAGGAGAACCTTCACTTTTTCACCATTGGCCAATTCGCTCATGTTTTGATAGTGCAACTCTTCTGGAATATTTAGGTTTTGAAGTAATTGAGATGCTTCACTTTCTGCTTCCCAACCTCCAAGTTCGGCAAATTCACCTTCGAGTTCGGCAGCACGAACTCCATCTTCATCTGAAAAATCTTCCTTCATGTAAATGGCGTCTTTTTCTTTCATGATGTTGTAAAGTTTTTCATTTCCCATAATAACGACATCAATAACTCGCTCGTCTTCATAGTCAAAATGATTTTGACGGAGAACAGAGAGACGTTCATCTGGACCAAGAGAGATGTGACCAGTTGTTGGCTCGATATCACCAGCTAAGATTTTTAAGAATGTAGACTTCCCAGCACCATTAGCACCAATCAATCCGTATGTATTTCCTTCTGTAAATTTGATATTGACATCATCAAAAAGTTTGCGATCACTAAAACGTAGTGAAACATCAGATACTGTAAGCAATGTTTTTCTCCTATAATATGTAATATATTTATTCTACTAGAAAAGAGAGAAATATTCAAATTTTTGTTTGTCAATTTTGTGTCAATTAAGTTTACAGATTTATTTACAAAGAGTTAGTTGTTTGATTTAAATAATTTTCTGTTATTTTAACAAAAAAATGCTATAATTGAAGAGACCATTTCGAAGGAGAAAAAAATGACGAAACCCATTATTTTAACAGGAGATCGCCCTACAGGAAAACTGCATATTGGACATTATGTTGGGAGCCTTAAAAATAGAGTATTACTTCAGGAAGAAGACAAGTATGAGATGTTTGTTTTTTTGGCGGACCAACAAGCATTGACAGATCACGCCAAAGACCCTCAAACGATTGTAGAATCGATTGGGAATGTTGCCTTAGATTACTTAGCAGTTGGATTAGATCCAAGTAAATCCACTATCTTTATTCAAAGTCAGATTCCAGAGTTAGCTGAACTGTCTATGTACTATATGAATTTGGTGTCACTAGCACGTTTAGAGCGCAATCCTACAGTGAAAACAGAGATCGCTCAGAAAGGGTTTGGAGAAAGCATTCCGACAGGATTTTTGGTTTATCCAATTGCGCAAGCAGCAGATATTACTGCCTTCAAGGCTAATTATGTTCCTGTTGGGACAGATCAGAAACCAATGATTGAGCAAACTCGTGAGATTGTTCGTTCCTTTAATCATGCTTATAATTGTGAGGTCTTGGTGGAGCCGGAAGGTATTTATCCAGAAAATGAGAGAGCAGGACGTTTGCCTGGTTTAGATGGAAATGCTAAAATGTCTAAATCCCTTAATAATGGTATTTATCTAGCAGATGATGCGGATACGTTGCGTAAAAAAGTCATGAGCATGTATACTGATCCGGATCATATTCGAGTGGAGGATCCAGGTAAGATTGAAGGAAATATGGTTTTCCATTATCTAGATGTGTTTGGTCGTCCAGAAGATGCTCAAGACATTGCAGAGATGAAAGAAAACTACCAACGTGGTGGTCTTGGTGATGTAAAGACGAAACGTTATCTACTTGAAATATTAGAACGGGAACTTGGCCCTATTCGTGAGCGCCGTATCGAATTTGCTAAGGATATGGGAGAAGTGTACAATATGCTTCAAAAAGGTAGTGAGAAAGCGCGTGAGGTTGCGGGGCAAACTCTATCTGAAGTTAAGGGAGCAATGGGACTAAATTATTTTAAATAATAGATAAAATATGAATCGTAAAACTATCTCTTCCATAGGATCACAGGGATAGTTTTTTTATGATTTCTACCATAAATATAATTGACAAATTTTCATAGAATGGTATGATAGATACAATACAAAAAGAGTCAAGCTCAAAAAGAAAGAAAAGAGGAAACTTCAATGTCTAATTGGGATACTAAATTTTTAAAAAAAGGTTTTACCTTTGATGATGTATTGCTCATTCCAGCAGAAAGTCATGTGTTGCCTAATGATGCAGATTTAACAACAAAATTGGCAGATAATCTGACTTTAAATATCCCAATTATAACAGCCGCCATGGATACAGTCACAGAAAGTCAAATGGCTATTGCCATTGCTCGTGCGGGTGGCCTTGGAGTAATCCATAAAAATATGTCTATTGCGCAACAGGCAGATGAAGTTCGCAAGGTAAAACGTTCTGAAAATGGTGTTATTATTGATCCATTCTTCTTGACTCCAGAACACACGATTGCTGAAGCAGATGAACTGATGGGACGTTACCGTATTAGTGGTGTTCCAGTTGTGGAGACACTTGAAAATCGTAAATTGGTTGGTATTCTAACAAATCGAGATCTTCGTTTTATTTCAGATTACAATCAGCCAATCTCAAACCATATGACCAGTGAAAATCTTGTTACTGCTCCTGTTGGTACAGACCTTGCAACAGCTGAAAGCATTCTTCAAGAACACCGTATTGAAAAACTTCCTTTAGTGGATGAAGAAGGTCGTCTTTCTGGCTTGATTACTATTAAGGACATTGAAAAAGTTATTGAGTTTCCAAATGCTGCAAAAGATGAGTTTGGTCGTCTTCTAGTTGCTGGAGCGGTAGGTGTCACTTCAGATACATTTGAACGTGCCGAAGCCCTTTTTGAAGCAGGAGCTGATGCAATTGTTATTGATACTGCTCATGGTCACTCTGCTGGTGTTCTACGTAAAATTGCTGAAATTCGTGCTCACTTCCCAGACCGCACTTTGATTGCGGGTAATATTGCCACTGCAGAAGGTGCGCGTGCTCTTTATGATGCAGGTGTAGATGTTGTCAAAGTCGGTATTGGACCAGGTTCTATCTGTACCACTCGTGTGATTGCAGGGGTTGGTGTCCCACAAGTGACAGCAATCTATGATGCAGCAGCTGTTGCGCGTGAATATGGTAAAACAATCATTGCTGATGGTGGAATCAAGTACTCTGGAGATATTGTAAAAGCCCTTGCTGCAGGTGGGAATGCAGTTATGCTTGGATCAATGTTTGCTGGAACAGATGAAGCTCCAGGAGAAACGGAAATCTTCCAAGGGCGTAAGTTTAAGACTTATCGTGGTATGGGATCAATCGCTGCAATGAAGAAAGGTTCAAGTGACCGTTACTTCCAAGGTGCGGTCAATGAAGCAAACAAACTCGTTCCAGAAGGAATTGAAGGCCGTGTTGCCTATAAAGGCGCAGCAGCTGATATTGTCTTCCAAATGATTGGTGGTATTCGCTCTGGTATGGGTTACTGTGGTGCAGCTAACCTTAAAGAATTGCATGACAATGCTCAATTTATCGAAATGTCTGGGGCTGGCCTAAAAGAAAGCCATCCACACGATGTGCAAATCACTAATGAAGCGCCAAACTACTCTATGTAAGTAGTAAAAAAGAACTCCTGAATTTCAGGAGTTCTTTTTGTTTACAAAGTTGTCAATTTTGATTTACAGAAATTTTACCGTTTTGAATATTGAAAATACTAAGGTTTTCTGGTAAATTTTGCAAGTGGTCTAAACTTGTTGTTGTGATAAAGGTTTGGATAGATTGAGAAATGGTTTCTAGTAATTTTAGTTGCCGTGTATTGTCGAGTTCGCTCATAACATCATCAAGCAGTAGTATCGGAGACTCATTGGTAATACTTTCCATTAGCTCAATTTCCGCCAGTTTTATAGAAAGAACAAGGCTACGATGTTGACCTTGGCTTCCAAAACTAGCATCCATACCATTGATATAAAAAGAAATATCATCTCGATGAGGGCCAACTCCAGTATTCTTTTTAAATAAATCTCTGGATCTGCTTTTATCCAAAGCAATTTTAAAGGAACTTGTTAGCTGTTCTTCATTAGTGAAGTTGACAGATGATTGATAAGATATTGACAGTTCTTCTAATTTATTTGAAATTTCTAAGTGTTTTTTTTGGCCAAATTTCTCTAAGTCTTTAATGAATTTTATCCGATGCTTTATAACGCGACAACCATAATCTATTAATTGATCATCTAAGACTGACAGAAATGTTTCGTCAATCTTCTGGCTAGATTTTAGGTAAGTATTTCTTTGCTTGAGTATATGGCTGTAGTTTGACAAGTCTGACAAGTAGATTGGTTTAATTTGTCCTAGTTCGATGTCTATAAACTTTCGACGGACAGAAGGTGCTCCCTTAATTAGCTGGAGATCTTCAGGTGCGAAGAGGACAACATTCATATGTCCGATGTAGTCTGAGAGGCGAGCTTGTTTTAAGTGATTGACCTTAGTCACACGCCCTTTTGGCGTTAAATCAATTTCTAGAGGGATAGAGCTTGTTTTCTTCTGTAGCAAGCCAGTAAGATGGAGTTGCTCGTTATCAAAATGAATGAGATTTTTATCTGTACGAGTCCGATGACTACGTGTCAAGGCTAAGAAATAGATTGCTTCTAGAATATTGGTTTTTCCTTGTGCATTTTGACCTAGAAAGACATTTAATTTTGGATTGAAATCAATTTTTGCCTCTTTGTAGTTTCGAAAGGTTTTAATTGTTAAATGTTGGAGCCACATGGTTATCTTCCTGGAAAACGTGGAACTTGTTTGGTTTTAGGCGATGAAGAAGTTTTTTGTTTTTCTTTCTTGACACCTTTATTCATCTCTTTGACAAGTTTAGCAATTCGCTCTTTCTCAATCTTATCTACTTGATACTCTTCTTGCTCTTTTAAACTTGGTTGTGTCAAGGTGATGTCAACCTTTAAATCAGGAATGTCAATCGTATCTCCAATACGGATTTTTTTCCCACGTCTACTTTCTAACTCACCATTAAAGTAAACTTGATGCTCTATTAAAAAGGATTTGATAGCACCACCGCTGTGTATAATCCCAAGCTCTTTTAGGAGGGCTTGGAGCGTAATAAATTCTTCAAATAATTTGTATTCCATAATTCACCTCAATCTTTGGTATTATACCATATTTTCCTTGAAATAGCTGGAGGAAAGTTAGTTGAAATGAAAACGGTTTTACTCTTTAAAGCTATAAAGAGAACAAGAAAAATTTTGATTTTCGTGGTATAATAGAACTCTATATGTAAGGAGGTAAGGTATGGAATTAGTGCCTGGAATTTCAGCACATTTTGTTCAATCCAAAAAGTTTAAAACAAATAAAATCACTATTCGTTTTACTGCTCCCTTATCTCTTGAGACAATAGCAGGACGCATGTTAAGTGCAAGTATGTTGGAGACGGCAAATCAAGCTTATCCCACATCACAAGCATTTCGCAGATACTTGGCAAGTTTATATGGAACAGATATTTCCACAAGTGCTTATCGTAGGGGACAGGCACATATTCTTGACCTAACGTTTACCTATGTGAGGGATGATTTTCTAAGTAAAAAGAATGTCTTGACTTCTCGAATTTTGGAATTAGTGAAACAGACTTTATTTGCTCCCTTAGTTCAAGATGGTGCTTTTGAGCCAGCCCTATTTGAAATTGAAAGAAAACAGTTATTGGCTAGTTTAGCTACTGATATGGATGATTCGTTTTATTTTGCTCATAAGGAGTTGGATAGCTTGTTCTTCCATGATGAGCGTCTTCAATTGAGATACAGTGATTTACGAAATAGTATTTCAAATGAGTCTCCGGAAAGTAGCTACACGTGCTTTCAAAATGCTCTGAAGAATGATCGTATTGATTTCTTTTTCTTAGGTGATTTTAATGAAGTAGAAATTACAGAATCGTTGAAGTCATTACCCTTTACAGTTAGAGAGAACGGCGTCACTATCCAGTACTATCAATCTTATTCGAATGTTCTACGAGAAGGAATGGTTCAGAGGAATGTTGGGCAATCTATTTTAGAATTAGGCTATCATTCTCCTGTAAAATATGGTGATGATGAGCATTTGCCCATGCTTGTGATGAATGGTTTGTTGGGTGAATTTGCACATTCGAAACTTTTTACAAACGTTCGTGAAAATGCTGGAATAGCCTATACAGTCTCGAGTCAATTGGATTTGTTTAGTGGTCTGTTAAGGATGTATGCGGGTATTGATAGAGAAAATCGAAATCAGGCTAGAAAATTGATGAATCATCAATTGCTAGATCTGAAAAAGGGTAACTTTACAGATTTTGAACTTGAACAAACCAAGGAGATGATTCGACGATCTTTGTTGATGGCTCAAGATAATCAACAGACCTTAGTTGAAAGAGTCTATTTGAATGCTCTATTTGGAAAATCAAGCTTTGACATTGATCGATTGGTGGCAAAATTAGAGAATGTTGATAAAGAAGCTGTCTGTAAAGCTGCCAACAATTTGAAGTTACAAGCGATTTACTTTATGGAAGGAGTAGAATGACAAAGGTTACTTTTGAAGAAAAATACTATCCTGCTGTAAAGGAAACAGTCTACAAAGCACAATTGTCAAATGGATTGACAGTTTCTTTACTTCCTAAACAAGATTTCAATGAGGTTTATGGGATTGTAACAGTTCAATTTGGTTCTGTAGATGCAACTTATACAAGCTTGGGAAAAGGTTTACGTCATCATCCAGCAGGAATTGCACATTTTCTTGAACATAAATTGTTTGAAAGAGAAAATTCTGAGGATATAATGGCTACGTTTACTCGATTAGGTGCGGACAGTAATGCCTTTACAAGCTTTACTAAGACCAGCTATCTTTTTTCAACAATTGACCATCTATTAGAGAATTTAGATTTGCTAGATGAGTTAGTCGGAGATGTTCATTTTACAGAAGAGTCTGTTTTGAGGGAACAGGCTATTATCCAGCAAGAACGAGAAATGTATCAAGACGATCCAGACTCACGCTTGTTTTTTGCAACATTAGCCAACCTTTATCCTGATACTCCTTTAGCGACAGATATAGTTGGAAGTGAAAAATCAATTTCTGAGATTCAAGTTTCGAATTTAAAAGAGAATTTTACAGAGTTTTACAAACCTGTCAACATGTCACTGTTTTTAGTTGGAAATATTGATGTGGAAGTTGTTGAGGAATACTTTTCGAAAAAGGAAAAGAAGACTTTAGAACAGTTTATAGTTACAAAAGAGAAACTACCCTTGCAGCCTGTGAAGCAAACAGATAGTCTTCGGATGGAAGTTTCTTCACCCAAACTTGCTGTTGCGATTAGAGGTAATGGGCAAATAACAGAAGCTGAGTCTTATCGTTACAATATTTTATTGAAATTACTATTTACGATGATGTTTGGTTGGACTTCTGATCGTTTTCAAAAGTTATATGAGACTGGGAAGTTAGATGCGTCATTGTCACTTGAGGTTGAAGTCAACAGTCGCTTTCATTTTGTGATATTGACAATGGACACCAAAGAGCCTGTTTCTCTGTCGCATCAATTTCGTAAAGCGATTCGTCAGTTTAGTAATGATGCGGATATTACCGAGGAACATTTAGATCTTGTTAAGAGTGAGATGTTTGGGGAGTTTTTCAGTAGCATGAACTCTTTGGAATTTATTGCAACTCAATACGATCCGATGGATCGCGGAGAAACAATTTTTGATTTTCCGAAAATTTTACAGGAAATTACTTTGGAGGATGTTCTAGAAGCTGGACATCGTTTGATTGATAATGGTGATCTAGTTGATTTTACAATCTTTCCAGCTTAAAAGATGACTAATACTAGAAAGAAGGAATGGTACGTATGAGAAAAAAAACAATTGGCGAGGTTCTACGTTTAGCCAGAATTAACCAGGGATTGAGTTTAGAAGAATTGCAGGAAAAAACTGAAATTCAGTTGCATTTTCTAGAAGCCATGGAGGCAGATGATTTCGATTTACTTCCTAGTACCTTCTACGCTCGTTCTTTTTTAAGAAAATATGCCTGGGCAGTAGAGTTAGATGAAAGAATTGTATTAGATGCCTATGATTCAGGTAGTATGATCACTTATGAAGAGGTAGATGTCGATGAAGAAGACTTGTCTGGTCGCAGACGATCAAATAAGAAAAAAACGTCTTATCTCCCCTTGTTTTATTTCGTTCTATTTGCTTTGTCGATTTTAATTTTTGTCACTTACTATGTTTGGAACTACATCCAAACTCAGCCAAGTCCTTCTTCAGCTAATTATAGTGTTGTGAGCTCAACCAGTTCAACAACCTCTTCTAGCTCATCTTCTAGTAGTCAGACGTCTAGCTCGTCTTCTACTACGGAATCAACTATTATAGTGTCAGGTGAAGGAAACCGCATTGAAGCTCGGTATAAAACGAGTAAGGAAACCGCTACTGTTCAATTGGCAGTTTCAGATGAAGCTAGTTGGGTTAGTGTTTCAGGAAGTGAGCTGGAGGGTGGTGTGACACTATCCGCAGACAATAAGAATGCAAAAACAACAGTTTCAACTAAGAATCCCGTTACCATTACTTTAGGTGTAGTGAAGGGAGTTACTGTAACTGTGGACAATCAAACGATTGATACTTCGAAGCTGACAACTCAGACTGGAACTGTAACACTTACATTTACTACAGATTAAGGAAAAATCAATGAAAAAAGAACAAATTCCTAATGTATTAACTATTGGTAGAATTCTCTTTATACCTCTCTTTATTCTTATTTTGACTTTGGGCCATTCACAAGGAAGTCATTTGCTAGCAGCGATCATCTTTGCAGTTGCTAGTATAACGGATTATCTTGATGGCTATCTTGCTCGTAAATGGAATGTAGTCAGCAACTTTGGAAAGTTTGCTGATCCGATGGCTGATAAGCTGTTGGTTATGTCAGCTTTTATCATGTTGATTGAGTTAGGCATGGCTCCAGCTTGGGTTGTTGCTATTATCATTTGTCGTGAACTTGCGGTGACAGGCTTACGTTTGTTGCTTGTTGAGACGGGAGGGACAGTTCTAGCAGCAGCGATGCCAGGGAAAATCAAGACCTTTAGTCAGATGTTTGCAATTATCTTTTTGCTCTTACATTGGAATTTAATTGGTCAGCTGTTGCTTTATATCGCTTTGTTTTTCACTATCTACTCTGGTTATGATTATTTTAAGGGTAGCGCTCATGTATTCAAAGGGACATTTGGTTCGAAATGAAATCGATTATTGAAGTAAAAAATCTGTCTTTTCGTTACAAGGAAGACCAGGAACATTATGACGTTAATAATGTCTCGTTTCACGTGAAACGTGGAGAATGGCTTTCAATTGTAGGTCATAATGGGAGTGGAAAATCGACAACTATCCGTTTGATTGATGGCTTGCTTGAAGCAGAGTCTGGGGAAATCTGGATAGATGGGCAATTGTTGTCCTCTGAGAATGTTTGGGACTTACGCCGTCAAATTGGTATGGTTTTTCAAAATCCAGATAACCAATTTGTGGGGGCGACTGTTGAAGATGATGTTGCCTTCGGTCTAGAAAATCAGGGACTTCCTCGTGAAGAAATGAAGAAGAGAGTGGCTGATTCTTTGGAGTTGGTAGGGATGCTGGACTTTAAGAAGAGAGAACCAGCTCGTTTATCTGGTGGACAAAAACAACGGGTGGCTATTGCAGGAGTTGTTGCCTTGAGGCCAGCTATTTTGATTTTGGATGAGGCTACAAGTATGTTGGACCCCGAGGGACGACGAGAACTGATTCAGACAGTTCAAGAGATTCGAAAAGACCACCAGATGACAGTCGTCTCCATTACACATGACTTAGAAGAAGTTGCGATGAGTGATCGTGTCTTGGTCATGAAAAAAGGCCAAGTGGAGTCAACCAGCAGCCCAAGAGAACTTTTTTCTCGGGACGACCTTGACCAGATAGGATTAGATGATCCCTTTACGAATCAATTGAGAGAATCTTTGAGAGAGACTGGTTATCAGTTGCCGGATGGCTATTTGACAGAAGGAGAGCTAGAGGACAAGTTATGGGAATTACTCTAGAAAATGTGAGCTTTACCTATCAAGAGGGAACTCCCCTATCTTCATCAGCCTTGGCTGATGTTTCTTTGACGATTGAGGATGGTTCCTATACAGCTTTAGTAGGGCACACAGGTAGTGGGAAATCAACGATTTTACAGCTTTTAAATGGCCTATTGGTACCAAGTAAGGGTTCTGTTCGAGTTTTCGATACTGTCATTACCCCTACATCAACCAATAAAGAAATTCGCCAGATTCGAAAGCAAGTCGGTCTAGTGTTTCAATTTGCTGAAAATCAGATTTTCGAAGAGACTGTTTTGAAAGATGTTGCATTTGGACCGCAAAATTTTGGAGTTTCTGAGGAAGAGGCCAAGAAAATTGCGCGTGAAAAGTTAGCCTTGGTAGGCATCGATGAGTCACTCTTTGAGCGCAGTCCTTTTGAACTTTCAGGTGGTCAGATGAGACGTGTGGCTATAGCAGGTATGCTAGCCATGGAGCCAACTGTCTTGGTTTTGGATGAGCCTACAGCAGGGCTAGATCCTTTGGGCAGAAAAGAATTGATGACCTTGTTTAAAGAACTCCACCTTTCTGGAATGACAATCGTTCTGGTAACGCATTTGATGGATGATGTAGCTGCATATGCTGATCAGGTCTATGTTATGGAAAAGGGGCGTTTGGTCAAAAGTGGCAAACCGTGCGAAGTTTTCCAAGATGTAGCCTCTATGGAAAAAGTACAGTTAGGTGTGCCTAAAATCACAGCCTTTTGTAAACGTTTGGCAGATAGGGGTGTAGCTTTTAAAAAACTGCCAATCAAGATAGAAGAGTTTAAGGAGTCGCTAAATGGATAGTATGATTTTAGGGCGTTATATACCAGGAGATTCCATCATTCATCGCTTGGATCCACGTAGTAAATTGCTTGCCATGATTCTGCTGATTTTGATTGTATTTTGGGCCAATAATCCTCTCACCAATCTCGTTCTGTTTGTAGCGACAGGTATATTTATCGCTTTGTCAGGCGTTTCCCTCTCATTTTTCGTTCAGGGATTAAAATCCATGTTCTTCTTGATTGCTTTTACGACTCTTTTTCAGCTCTTTTTCATTTCAAGTGGAAATGTCCTATTTGAGTTTTCTTTTTTAAGAATAACGGATTATGCTTTGCAACAAGCAGGAATCATTTTCTGTCGTTTTGTGTTGATTATTTTCTTTTCAACCTTGCTAACCTTAACGACCATGCCTTTGAGTCTGGCAGCCGCAGTTGAAGCTCTTTTAGCACCGCTGAAACGCGTGAAAGTTCCCGTTCATGAAATTGGTCTCATGCTATCAATGAGTTTGCGTTTTGTTCCAACCTTGATGGATGACACAACGAGAATTATGAATGCTCAGAAGGCTCGTGGAGTTGACTTTGGTGAAGGTAGTATCGTTCAAAAAGTAAAGGCTATGATTCCGATTTTAATTCCTCTTTTTGCGACGAGCTTAAAGCGTGCAGATTCATTGGCAATTGCCATGGAAGCGCGTGGTTATCAGGGAGGAAAGGGTAGAAGTCAGTATAGACAGTTGAGATGGAGTCAAAAGGATACACTGGCAATTCTTGTGATTTTGGTACTGGGATGTTTCTTATTTTTCTTAAAATCTTAGCAGGTTTGTAGGATTGATAAGAAGCTCACAGTAGCAGGTTTTTAGTATAAAGGTAGGAATATGAACCGTTTTAAAAAATCAAAATATCTAATCATCGTTTTTGTCACAGTTCTGGCAGTTTCTGTACTATTAGTGACAACCTATTCAAGTGCTATTGTGACGAAACTAGGAGATGGGATTTCCTTAGTAGATAGAATTGTTCAAAAACCCTTTCAGTGGTTTGATACTTTCAAATCAGATTTGGGACATTTGACGCAGACTTACAATGAAAATGAGAGTCTAAAGAAACAGCTCTATCAACTAGAGGTGGAGTCTAATCAATCAGAAAGTTTAAAAAATGAAAATGAACAATTACGTCAGTTGCTGGATATGAAGTCAAAATTGCAGGCTACAAAAACCATTGCAGCAGATGTGATTATGCGGGCTCCAGTATCTTGGAAACAAGAGTTAACAATTGATGCAGGAAGTTCAAAAGGAGCTTCTGAAAATATGTTGGCCATTGCAAACGGGGGCTTGATTGGTAGTGTTTCAAAAGTAGAGGAGCATTCAACAACGGTCAACCTATTGACAAACACCGAAAATTCAGACAAAATTTCTGTTAAAATCCTGCATGGCTCTACTGAAATTTACGGAATCATCGTTGGTTATGACAAGGAGTCTGAACTGCTTAAAATTAGCCAATTAAACAGCAACAGTGACATTAGCGCAGGAGACAAGGTGACTACAGGGGGGCTCGGAAGCTTTAATGTTAAGGACATTCCTGTTGGAGAAGTTGTTGCTACAACACACAGCAGTGATTATCTAACAAAGGAGGTAACAGTAAAGTTAAGTGCTGACACCAAAAATCTTCATGTGGTAGAGTTAGTGGGGAATTAGCAATGAGACTGTTAAAACAAATTGGTATTTTCTTTTTACTCCCTTTTGTCGTACTAATTGATGCACATATTGGACAATTAGCGGGATCCTTCTTCCCTCACTTCCATTTAGCAAGTCATTTTCTGTTTTTATTTCTCTTGTTTGAGACAATTGAGGTTTCAGAATATCTCTATCTAGCTTACTGCTGTATAGTGGGTTTGGTGTACGATATCTATTTTTTCCACTTGATAGGAATTGCGACACTTCTATTTATCTTGATAGGTGCTTCGCTCCATAAGTTTAATAGTGTAATTTTGATGAACCGTTGGATGAGAATGTTAACAATAGTTGTGATGAGTTTCCTATTTGATATGGGGAGCTATCTCCTTGCCCTTGCTATGGGATTGACAGTAGAATCGATGCCAGTTTTCATCGTCTACAGCCTTGTCCCATCAATGATTTTAAACTTTTTATGGATGCTTATTTTCCAATATATTTTTGAAAAATGTTATCTATAAGAAAGAAATAAAAATGTAACAAAGGCGTAATATTTATTATGTCTTTTTTTGGTATACTAGTAATGTCTTAAATAGAAGGAGTATCTACACAATATGAAGAAAAAAATCTTAGCGTCACTTTTATTAAGTACAGTATTAGTGTCTCAAGCGGCGGTATTGACAACTGTCCACGCTGAAACAACTGATGAAAAGATTGCTGCTCAAGATAGTAAGATTAGTAATTTGACATCTCAACAAAAAGAAGCTCAAAAACAAGTAGATGAAATCCAAACGCAAGTTACAGCTATCCAAACTCAACAAACGAACTTAGAAGCTGAGAACGAAACTCTACAAGCTGAATCTAAAAAACTTGAAGGAGAAATTACAGAGCTTTCTAAGAACATTGTTGCTCGTAATGAATCTTTGGAGAAACAAGCACGTAGCGCACAAACAAACGGTGCTGCAACTAGCTACATCAATACAATTGTAAACTCAAAATCAATTACAGAAGCTATTTCACGTGTTGCAGCAATGAGCGAGATTGTATCAGCTAACAACAAAATGTTGGAACAACAGAAAGCTGATAAGAAATCTATCGCTGAAAAACAGGTTGCAAATAATGAAGCAATCAACACTGTCATTGCGAACCAACAAACGCTTGCTGACGATGCACAAGCATTGACAACAAAACAAGCAGAGTTGAAAGTTGCTGAGTTAAACCTTGCTGCAGAGAAAGCTACTGCAGAAAGTGATAAAGCTACTTTATTGGAACAAAAAGCAGCAGCAGAGGCAGAAGCAAAAGCAGCAGCAGAAGCAGAAGCAGCTTATAAAGCACGTCAAACAAGCCAACAACAATCAGTTGTTGCTTCTGGAAATACAACACTTTCAGATCAAGTGCAAGCAACTTCAAGCTCTTCATCAGATGATGATTCAAGCTACACTCCAGCACCTGCTCCAACTCCAACAAGACAGCGTCCAACATACAGTACAAATGCTTCAAGTTATCCAACTGGAGAATGTACTTGGGGAGCTAAGACATTAGCGCCTTGGGCTGGAGATTACTGGGGTAACGGAGCGCAGTGGGCTACAAGTGCAGCAGCTGCAGGATTCCGTACTGGATCAACTCCACAAGTTGGTGCGATTGCATGTTGGAATGACGGTGGATATGGACACGTAGCGGTTGTTACAGCAGTTTCATCATCAACTAGCATTCAAGTATCAGAATCAAACTATGGTGGAGATCGTACAATCGGTAACAAACGTGGATGGTTCAACCCAACTACAACTTCTGAAGGTTATGTTACTTACATCTATCCAAACTAATGAATGAAACGAAGAGGCTCGATGTGAGTCTCTTTTATTATTTTTTATCGAAAGCAAGGCCGAGATCTATCAAAACCACTTGAAAATATCGCTAAAATGTGGTAAAATGAAACTTGTCGTGTAAACGATAATACTCATTCTTGATGAATTGTGAAACTGTTGCCCTCGGGTCGTTTTGCAAGTTGAAGTCGAGGAGAGGAAAAAAACAAAAAGGAGAAATACTCATGGCAGTAATTTCAATGAAACAACTTCTTGAGGCTGGTGTACACTTTGGTCACCAAACTCGTCGCTGGAACCCTAAGATGGCTAAGTACATCTTTACTGAGCGTAACGGAATCCACGTTATCGACTTGCAACAAACTGTAAAATACGCTGACCAAGCATACGACTTTATGCGTGATGCAGCAGCTAACGATGCAGTTGTATTGTTTGTTGGTACTAAAAAACAAGCTGCTGACGCTGTTAAAGAAGAAGCAGAACGTTCAGGTCAATACTACATCAACCACCGTTGGTTGGGTGGAACTCTTACTAACTGGGGAACTATCCAAAAACGTATTGCTCGTTTGAAAGAAATCAAACGTATGGAAGAAGAAGGAATCTTCGACGTTCTTCCTAAGAAAGAAGTTGCACTTCTTAACAAACAACGTGCACGTCTTGAAAAATTCTTGGGTGGTATCGAAGACATGCCTCGTATCCCAGATGTAATGTACGTAGTTGACCCACATAAAGAACAAATCGCTGTTAAAGAAGCTAAAAAATTGGGTATCCCAGTTGTAGCGATGGTTGACACAAACACTGATCCAGACGATATCGATGTGATCATCCCAGCTAACGATGACGCTATCCGCGCTGTTAAATTGATCACAGCTAAATTGGCTGACGCTATCATCGAAGGACGTCAAGGTGAAGATGCAGCAGCAGTTGAAGCAGAATTTGCAGCTTCAGAAGCTCAAGCTGACTCAATCGAAGAAATCGTTGAAGTTGTAGAAGGCGACAACGCTTAATTCATATAAATAGTAATTACCTAGGAGGGCGGGGCCTAGCCCAGCTCTCCTATTTTTAAAAAATATAGGAGAATCAAAATGGCAGAAATTACAGCTAAACTTGTAAAAGAGTTGCGTGAAAAATCTGGTGCCGGTGTTATGGACGCTAAAAAAGCGCTTGTAGAAACAGACGGTGACATCGAAAAAGCGATCGAATTGCTTCGTGAAAAAGGTATGGCGAAAGCAGCTAAGAAAGCTGACCGTGTTGCAGCTGAAGGTTTGACTGGTGTGTTTGTTAACGGTAACGTTGCAGCAGTAGTTGAAGTAAATGCCGAAACTGACTTCGTTGCGAAAAACGCTCAATTCGTTGACTTGGTAAACGCAACAGCTAAAGTAATCGCTGAAGGAAAACCAGCTAACAACGAAGAGGCTCTTGCTTTGACAATGCCTTCAGGTGAAACTCTTGAAGCTGCATATGTATCTGCAACAGCTACAATCGGTGAAAAAATCTCATTCCGTCGTTTTGCTTTGCTTGAAAAAACAGAAGCGCAACACTTTGGAGCATACCAACACAATGGTGGACGTATCGGTGTTATCTCTGTAATCGAAGGTGGAGACGAAGCGCTTGCTAAACAAATCTCAATGCACATTGCTGCGATGAAACCAACAGTTCTTTCTTACAAAGAATTGGATGAGCAATTTGTTAAAGATGAGTTGGCACAATTGAACCACGTAATCGATCAAGATAACGAAAGCCGTGCAATGGTTGGTAAACCAGCTCTTCCACACTTGAAGTATGGATCAAAAGCACAATTGACTGATGAAGTGATTGCTCAAGCTGAAGCTGATATCAAAGCTGAGTTGGCTGCAGAAGGCAAACCAGAAAAAATCTGGGACAAAATCATCCCAGGTAAAATGGACCGCTTCATGCTTGACAACACTAAAGTTGACCAAGCATACACACTTCTTGCACAAGTATACATCATGGATGACAGCAAGACAGTTGAAGCTTACCTTGAATCAGTAAATGCTTCAGTAGTTGAGTTCGCTCGCTTTGAAGTTGGTGAAGGTATCGAGAAAGCTGCAAACGACTTTGAAGCAGAAGTTGCAGCTACAATGGCAGCAGCCTTGAATAACTAATAGAAAAGGAAGCAAATTGCTTCCTTTTTCTTTTTGTCTAGAGAGTAGAGTCTTTATGAGTAAACAAAAAGCCCTTTAATAAGGGCTAAGTGCATTTAGGAGGCTACACTTCAAATTCATAGAGTGCTGTAGACAAATAACGTTCGCCGTTATCTGGTGCTAAAGCAAGTACTTTCTTACCTGTACCTAATTTCTTGGCAACCTCAATTGCCCCGTAAATCGCTGCAGCTGAAGAAATCCCAACAAGGAAGCCTTCTTTTCCACCAATTTCACGGCCAAGCGCTAGAGCATCATCTGACGTTACGCGGACGATACCATCATAGGCCTTTGTATCAAGTGTTTCGGGAATAAATCCAGCTGAGATGCCTTGAATTTTGTGAGGTCCTGGTTTTTCACCAGACAAGATAGCTGACTCGTCTGCCTCAACTGCATAAACTTGAATGTTTGGATTTGCTGCTTTAAGAGCGTGAGAAACACCTGAGATCGTTCCACCGGTGCCAACACCACCCACAAAAGCATCTAAACCATCAGAACCGAAAGCAGCCAGTATTTCAGCTCCTGTTGTTCTTTCGTGTACTTCTGGATTAGCTGGATTATTAAATTGGAGTGGAAGGAAGCCGTCACGTTCAGCGGCGATTTCCTGAGCTTTGGCAATGGCCCCTTTCATTCCTTCGCTACCAGGAGTGAGGACGAGTTCAGCACCATACGCTTGGATAATTTTACGGCGTTCCACACTCATCGTTTCAGGCATGACGATAACAACTTTATATCCTTTAGCAGCACCGACCCATGAAAGACCGATACCAGTGTTTCCACTCGTTGCTTCAACAATAGTAGCACCCGGTTTTAGAATACCATCTTGTTCTGCTTTTTCAATCATGCTAAGGGCAATACGGTCTTTAACTGACGATCCTGGGTTAAAGGCTTCTAGTTTAACATAGACGTCTGCAGCACCCTCTGGAACAATGTTGTTGAGTTTAACAATTGGTGTTTGTCCAATAAGTTCAGTGATATTGTTATAAATAGCCATAGATATACCTCTTTGTATAAGATGATACTAGTATAACGCGCTTAAGGCCATTTGTAAAATATAGAAATCCTATCAAAGTGATAGGATTTTTTTATATCAAAGGTCTAAGCCATTAATTTTTAATCGATTGTGATAAGCCAATTCTAATAAATAGGAATAAAGAGGGAGGATGTCCATTTTTTTAGGGAATTCAAATTTATGGAAACTCAGATGCTCATTATGTGCTTTTAGAAAGACATTTTCTAAATAAGTGATCGTAATCTCACTATCATCTATACCTGCTCCAGCAGTTTCCATTTCAACGTTGACAATGTTCATCAAAAAGAGTGACTTAACAGACACCTTACGACCAGTGGCACCTTGCTTATCTGTAAAGATGATACGGATATTTGTAAAGATGATTGAATCGCGAATAAGTTTATACCCGCTTTGAATTTCTTCATCCTCTAGTAGATATTGTCCATATTCTTTGATAAGAGTCTCTTTGTTTTCCTCGCTAAAGTTTCCAGCAAGTCCTTGAATAAATTTCCCAAAAGCCATGTATTTCTCCTTTGTTTACACTAAGTTTACAGGAACTTCAACTTCTCGTAAACCTTGATCTGTTAAAGTAACCTTTCCATTAAAAAACTCTATAAGAGCAGACTTGATATTTTCTTTCTCTTCCTTATCAACATAGATCATTGTAGCAATTTGATCTGTAAAGTTTGTATCCAGCTCCATGAGATGATGCTCTCTAAGGAAATTGCCATATTCTTGATACTGAGCGTAAGACATCTGAATGGCTATGCCAGCCTGTTCTTTGATTTCAATAATGCCAATTTCTTTGACAGCCAAGGCTACGCTACCTGCATAAGCACGAATCAAACCACCAGCACCTAGTTTGATGCCACCAAAGTAGCGGGTAACTACTACACAGACATTGGTAAGATTATGATTTTCTAAGACTCCGAGCATAGGGACTCCAGCAGTACCACTAGGCTCCCCATCATCACTCGTACGTTTGATTTCACTGCGTTCCCCTAGAATAAAAGCAGAGCAGTTATGGGTGGCTTTGTAGTGTTCTTTTTTGATAGCAGTGATAAAGTCACGAGCTTCTTCTTCACTATAGACACGCTTGGCATGACAGATAAAGCGTGATTTTTTGATTTCTTCTTGGACCTGCCCATCCTCTTTAATTGTTCTAAATTCCATGATTTAATTGTACTAAAAAATTACCTAAAGCGCTATATTTTTACGAATATTAAAGTATGAAAGTAAATCCAAATTATCTCGGTCGCTTGTTTACTGAGAAAGAATTAACGGAAGAAGAACGACAGGAAGCAGTGAGACTGCCAGCAATGAGAAAAGAGAAGGGGAAACTGTTTTGTCAACGTTGTAATAGTTTGATTCTAGAAGAATGGTATTTGCCTATCGGCGCTTACTATTGTAGGGAGTGTTTACTGATGAAGAGAGTCAGGAGTGATCAAGCTTTATACTATTTTCCTCAAGAGGATTTTCCTAAGCAAGACGTCCTCAAATGGCGTGGTCAGTTAACACCTTTTCAAGAAAAAGTGTCAGAGGGACTGCTTCAGGCGGTAGACAAGCAAGAGCCAACCTTGGTTCACGCTGTGACAGGAGCTGGAAAGACAGAGATGATTTATCAAGTTGTGGCTAAAGTGATTGATGATGGTGGTGCAGTTTGTTTGGCCAGTCCTCGAATTGATGTGTGTTTAGAACTGTATAAGCGACTGCAGAATGACTTTGCTTGTGATATAGCGCTACTCCATGGCGAATCAGAGCCCTATTTTCGAACTCCCTTAGTAATTGCAACAACTCATCAGTTATTAAAATTTTATCATGCTTTTGATTTGTTGATAGTGGATGAGGTAGATGCCTTTCCTTATGTTGACAACACTATGCTTTACTATGCTGTAAAGAATAGTGTAAAGGAGGATGGATTGAGGATATTCCTTACAGCAACTTCTACAGATGAGTTAGATAGGAAGGTTCGCACAGGAGAATTAAAACGATTAAGCTTGCCGAGACGGTTTCATGGAAATCCTTTGATTATTCCTAAACCAGTATGGTTATCGGATTTTAATCACTGTTTAGAGAAAAGTCAGTTGTCGTCCAAGTTAAAGACCTACATTGAGAAACAGAGAAGAACAGGTTATCCACTGCTGATTTTTGCATCAGAGATTAAGAAAGGCGAAAAACTAAAAGAAATCTTGAAGGAGCAGTACCCGAATGAGAATATCGGCTTTGTGTCTTCTGTGACAGAAGACCGATTAGAGCAGGTGCAAGCTTTTCGAGATGGAGAACTAACAATACTGATCAGTACGACAATCTTGGAACGCGGGGTTACCTTCCCTTGTGTGGATGTTTTCGTAGTAGAAGCTAATCATCGACTCTTTACCAAGTCTAGCTTGATTCAGATTGGAGGGCGAGTTGGACGCAGTATGGACAGACCAACTGGTGAGTTGCTCTTCTTTCATGATGGATTAAATGCTTCCATCAAAAAGGCAATCAAGGAAATCAAGAAGATGAACAAGGAGGCGGGATTATGAACTGTTTACTATGTGGTCAGACTACAAAAAGTGAGTTAACTTTTGGTAGTCTCTTCCTTTTGAAGCACGACTGCAGTTATCTTTGTTCAGATTGTGCTTCTAGTTTTGAGAAGATTGGTGAGAAATATTGTCCAAACTGTATGAAAACAGGACTGTCAACTAATTGTCAAGATTGTAAACTTTGGTGTAAAGAAGGAATTCGAGTTGATCATAAAGCAATCTTTACCTATAATCAAGCTATGAAAGACTTTTTCAGTAGATATAAGTTTGATGGTGATTTTTTGCTTAGAAAGGTTTTTGCTTCCGTTCTTGCTGAGGAACTGAAAAAGTATAGAGGTTATCAATTTGTTGTAATTCCCCTAAGCCCTGAAAGATTGCTTGAGAGGGGGTTTAACCAAGTCGAGGGTTTGGTTGAGGCAGCAGGCTTTTCTTTTAAAGATATATTAGGAAAAAGAGAAGAGAGTGCTAGTTCTTCTAAAAGCCGTTTAGAAAGGTTGGCTACTGAAATTCCATTTTTTATTAAAGATGGAAACTCACTTCCTAAGAAGATTTTGCTGATTGATGACATCTATACAACAGGGGCAACTGTGAATCGTGTGAAACGACTTTTGGCAGAAGCAGGTGCTTTGGAAGTTAAAACTTTTTCCCTTGTAAGATGAGGAAAAAATTTGCAAAATGAAAATGAAAGCGTTATAATATAGTTAGAAAAACAAAAATGTTTAGAAAGAAGGTACTTATATGATTAAATATAGTATCCGTGGTGAAAACCTAGAAGTAACAGAAGCAATTCGTGATTATGTAGTTTCTAAACTCGAAAAGATCGAAAAGTATTTCCAACCTGAGCAGGAGTTGGATGCACGTGTGAACTTGAAAGTTTACCGTGAAAAAACAGCAAAGGTTGAGGTAACAATTCCACTTGGATCTATCACTCTTCGTGCTGAAGATATTTCTCAAGATATGTATGGTTCTATCGATCTTGTAACAGATAAAATTGAACGTCAGATTCGTAAAAATAAAACTAAAATCGAACGTAAGAATAAAAGTAAAGTTGCGACAAGTCAACTCTTTACAGATGCTCTAGTTGAGGATGTAAATGTTGTGCAACCAAAAGTCGTTCGTTCAAAACAAATTGATTTGAAGCCAATGGATTTAGAAGAAGCCCTTCTTCAAATGGATTTATTGGGACATGATTTCTTTATCTATGTAGATGTAGAAGATCAAACAACTAATGTTTTGTATCGCCGTGAAGATGGTGAAGTCGGTTTGTTAGAAGTAAAAGAATCATAAAATAGAATGTTTAAAGTGGTTTACACCAGTGTAAACCACTTTTGTATTGCAATATTATAAAAGGTATAAATGGGGGCAGTTATGAAAGACGTGGTGATTGTTTCTGCAGTACGAACTCCAATAGGCTCCTTTGGAGGAGGTTTGAAGAATGTTTCAGCTGTTGATTTGGGAGCGTTGGTTATTAAGAGTGCTTTGGAAAAAGCCAATGTCAAACCAGAGCTAGTAGATGAAGTGATTATGGGGAATGTACTAGGCGCAGGTTTAGGGCAAAACGTAGCTCGTCAAATGAGCATACACGCAGGACTCCCTGAATTTACACCAGCCTTTACTATCAACAAGGTTTGTGGTTCCGGTTTGAAGGCCGTGCAGTTGGCTGCTCAAGCGATTCGATGTGGCGATGCAGATATTATCGTAGCTGGTGGTGCAGAAAACATGAGTCAGGCTCCATACGTTTTGCCAAGTTTCCGTTGGGGTGGCCGTATGGGAGATTCGAAAGTGGTAGATACCATGATTAAGGACGGTTTGTCTGATGCCTTTAACGAATACCATATGGGAATTACAGCTGAAAATGTGGCTGAAGAATATGGCATCAGTCGAGAAGAGCAAGATGCTCTTGCTTTAGAGTCACAAAAACGAGCAGTTGCAGCTATAGAATCTGGACGCTTTAAAGAAGAGATAGTGCCAGTTGTCATTCCTCAACGCAAAGGCGATCCTATCGTTTTCGATACAGATGAATATCCTAGAAAAGATGCTAGCTTAGAGAGCCTGTCTAAGCTAGGTCCGGTTTTCAAAAAAGACGGTTCTGTCACAGCGGGAAATGCTTCAGGAATCAATGACGGGGCAGCAGCAGCCCTAATCATGAGTGCTGAAAAAGCTGAAGAATTAGGACTTTCAGTGATTGCCCACATTCGTTCGTATGCAAGTGCAGGTTTGGATCCTAAGATGATGGGATGTGGACCGATTTATGCGACTCGCAAGGCTCTTGAAAAAGGCAATTTGACAGTCGAAGATCTCGACTTGATTGAGTCAAATGAAGCTTTTGCTGCCCAGGCTTGTGCAGTTGGTAAAACACTTGGTTTCAACACAGATATTGTCAACGTCAATGGTGGCGCCATTGCTCTTGGTCACCCAATTGGGGCTTCCGGTTGCCGTATCCTAGTAACGCTGGTACATGAGATGATGAAACGTGATGCTAAAACTGGCTTAGCAACTCTCTGTATCGGAGGAGGGATGGGGACTGCCCTTATCGTGGAACGCTAGGTGTTAGTGATCTGAACACGTGGGTAGGAGGGTGATGATTCCCTCCTCTTTTTGTGTCTGAAGTTAGAGAAATCAATCATGAAAGAAGGGCTTGCATCTTTTAAAAGGTCGCTTTTTAAGGGTTTTTGTGATATAATAATGCGCAAGAGGTTTAGAATGAAAAAAAATAATTTAATCCCGTTTTCTGCGGTCTTATTAGGACTTGCAACTTTCGGAATCTTAACTTTGCTGATTATTTTTTCACATAATCTTGCTGTAACAGTCACTGTTTTGTTTTTATTTGTACTGCTTTATTTGCTTTTATTCGTTTGGCAAAAAAAACAGTATGAAAAGAGCGAAATTGAACAAATCCAATATGTAAATCACCAAGCCGAAAATAGCTTGAGTACTTTGCTTGATCAAATGCCAGTGGGAGTCCTGAAATTAGACCTATCAAGTGGAGAAGTGGAATGGTTTAATCCCTATGCTGAGCTGATTTTAACTACTGAAGAGGGCGAAATTGATGTTGAGTTAATTCAAACCATCATCAAGGCTTCTGTTGGAAATCCTGGTTCGTATGCTACCTTGGGCGAAACACGATATGCTGTTCATATGGACAAGGCTTCGGGTGTTTTGTATTTCTTTGATGTTTCTGGAGAGTACGAAGCAACTGTCGAATTGGTAACTAGCCGTCCAGTCATTGGAGTCATCTCAGTAGATAACTATGATGATTTGGAGGATGCGACATCTGACTCCGATATCAGTCATATCAATAGTTTTGTAGCCAATTTTGTTTCAGAATTTGCTAGTAAGTATGCTATGTTTTCTCGCCGTGTGGGGATGGATCGTTTTTATGTATTCACAGATTACACAGTACTCGAGGAACTGATGAATGACAAATTCTCTGTTATTGATACTTTCCGAGAAGAATCAAAACAGAGGCAACTAGCCCTAACCTTAAGTATGGGATTTTCTTATGGTGATGGAAACCATGAAGAGATAGGGAAAATTGCCTTGCTCAACTTGAACTTAGCAGAAGTTCGCGGTGGAGACCAGGTGGTGGTCAAGGAAAATAACGAAACCAAGAATCCAGTCTACTTTGGTGGAGGAACTGCTGCGTCTATCAAACGTACTCGTACACGTACCAGAGCCATGATGACAGCCATTTCTGATAAGATTCGAAGTGTTGATCAGGTTTTTGTAGTCGGTCATAAAAATCTAGACATGGATGCTTTGGGCTCTGCTGTCGGTATGCAGTTGTTTGCAAGTAATATTATCGAGAACAGTTATGCTGTCTACGATGCAGACCATATGCCAGCAGATATCGAACGTGCTATTCAGTTCTTGAAGAAGGAAGATGTCACGAAACTTTTATCTCTTACAGATGCGATGAAGTTAGTTACAAACCGTTCATTATTGATTCTAGTGGATCATTCCAAGACGGCTCTGACCTTGTCAAAAGATTTTTATGATTTGTTCACTCAAACTATTGTTATTGACCATCATAGACGTGATCAGGATTTCCCTGAGAATGCAGTCATCACCTATATTGAAAGTGGGGCAAGTAGTGCCAGTGAGTTGGTAACAGAATTGATTCAGTTCCAAAATTCTAAGAAGAATCGTTTGAGTCGTATGCAGGCCAGTGTTTTGATGGCTGGTATGATGCTGGATACCAAGAATTTCACATCTCGCGTGACGAGCCGAACCTTTGATGTGGCTAGCTATCTGAGAACACGGGGAAGTGACAGTATTGCTATCCAGGAGATTGCTGCGACAGATTTTGAAGAGTACCGTGAGGTAAATGAACTCATTTTACAAGGTCGTAAGTTAGGTTCAGATATCTTGATTGCCCAAGCTAAGGACTCAATGTCTTATGACACAGTTGTTATCAGTAAAGCTGCCGATGCTATGTTGGCTATGTCTGGTATTGAAGCCAGCTTCGTTCTAGCAAAAAATACACAAGGATTTATCTCTATCTCGGCTCGAAGTCGTAGTAAAATCAATGTGCAACGCATTATGGAAGAGTTGGGTGGTGGAGGTCACTTTAATCTAGCTGCCGCGCAAATCGAGGATATGAGTTTGTCGGAAGCAGGAGAAAAATTGACTCAACTAATCTTGGAAGAACTAAAGGAAAAGGAGAAAGAAGAATGAAAGTAATCTTTTTAGCAGATGTTAAAGGAAAAGGGAAGAAAGGCGAAATTAAGGAAGTACCAACTGGCTACGCTCAAAACTTCCTGATTAAAAAGAATTTGGCCAAGGAAGCAACTGCTCAAGCAGTGGGTGAGTTGCGTGGAAAACAAAAATCAGAAGAAAAGGCTCATGCTGAAATGATTGCTGAAGCAAAAGCCATCAAGGCTAAGCTTGAGGCAGAAGAAACAGTTGTAGAGTTTGTTGAAAAGGTTGGACCAGATGGCCGTACATTTGGTTCCATCACTAACAAGAAAATTGCAGAAGAATTGCAAAAGCAGTTTGGTATTAAGATTGATAAACGCAATATTCAAGTGCAAGCACCAATTCGAGCAGTAGGTTTGATTGATGTACCAGTGAAGATCTATCAAGATGTCACAAGTGTCATCAATCTTCGTGTAAAAGAAGGTTAAGTTTACAACCTCTTGACAAGATTGTAAAAGGAAGGAAAGTTGGATGGCAGAAGTAGAGGAACTGCGAGTTCAACCTCAGGATATTTTAGCAGAACAATCTGTTCTGGGGGCTATTTTTATAGATGAGAGTAAGCTCGTTTTTGTCCGAGAATACATTGATTCTCGTGACTTCTTTAAGTATGCTCATCGGTTGATTTTCCAAGCGATGGTAGATTTGTCGGATCGTGGGGAAGCGATTGATGCGACGACGGTTCGAACGATTTTGGATAGCCAAGGCGATCTCCAAAATATTGGTGGCTTGTCTTATCTTGTTGAAATTGTCAACTCTGTACCAACTTCAGCCAATGCAGAATATTACGCTAAAATTGTAGCCGAAAAGGCTATGCTTCGTCGCTTGATTTCCAAGTTGACAGAGTCTGTCAACCAAGCTTATGAGGCTTCTAAGCCTGCAGATGAAATCATCGCTCAGGCTGAAAAGGGACTCATTGATGTTAGCGAAAACGCCAATCGTAGTGGGTTCAAGAACATCCGAGATATTCTAAATATCAACTTTGGGAACCTAGAAGTTCGGTCACAACAAACTACGGATATCACTGGTATTGCAACGGGTTACCGTGATTTGGACCATATGACGACAGGTCTCCATGAGGAGGAATTAATTATTCTAGCGGCGCGACCAGCGGTTGGTAAGACGGCCTTTGCTTTGAACATTGCTCAGAACATTGGGACTAAGTTGGACAAGACGGTTGCCATCTTTTCACTGGAAATGGGTGCGGAAAGTCTAGTAGACCGTATGTTGGCGGCCGAAGGATTAGTGGAGTCCCATTCTATCCGTACAGGTCAATTGACTGATGAGGAATGGCAAAAGTATACCATTGCCCAAGGGAACCTAGCCAACGCGAGTATCTATATTGATGATACGCCAGGGATTCGGATCACGGAAATTCGCTCTCGCTCACGTAAACTGGCTCAAGAAACAGGCAATCTAGGCTTGATTTTGATCGACTACCTACAGCTTATCACAGGGACTGGTCGTGAGAACCGCCAACAAGAAGTCTCTGAAATTTCTCGTCAGTTGAAAATTCTAGCTAAAGAGCTAAAGGTTCCAGTCATTGCTCTTAGTCAGTTATCTCGTGGAGTGGAACAGCGTCAGGATAAGAGACCTGTCTTGTCTGATATTCGTGAATCGGGTTCTATCGAGCAGGATGCGGATATCGTAGCCTTTCTATACCGTGACGACTACTACGATCGTGCGGGTGAAGAAGAGGAAGGAATTCCAAATAACAAGGTTGAGGTTATCATCGAGAAAAACCGTAGTGGAGCTCGTGGAACGGTGGAATTGATTTTCCAAAAAGAATACAATAAATTTTCAAGTATCTCAAAGAGGGAGGCATAAGATGTCAGATGCATTTACAGATGTAGCCAAGATGAAAAAAATCAAAGAAGAGATCAAGGCACATGAGGGACAAGTCGTTGAAATGACTTTGGAAAATGGCCGTAAGCGCCAAAAAAATAGATTGGGTAAGCTAATTGAGGTTTATCCATCTCTATTTATCGTTGAATTTGGGGATGTTGAAGGAGACAAACAAGCCAATGTCTACGTTGAATCCTTCACCTACTCAGATATCTTGACAGAAAAGAACTTGATTCGCTATCTAGACTAAGAATCCTAAAATGAAGTGAGCTTTGCTCACTTTTTTCTTTTTCTCCCGAATAGTATAAACGAGGGTAACCTCGAAAATTTATATTATTAAGGAGAATGAATGACGTTTTTAAAATCAGGAGTTAAGAAGAGTAGATGTACTCAGTTGAGTGTAGGGCTGGCTACTTTGTTCGTTACGAGTACCTTTTTGTTTGGTGGAGAATCAGTTCAGGCCGACAGTGTAGCGCGTGGAGATGACTATCCGCTTCACTACAAAAATGGTAGTGTTGAAATCGATCAGTGGCGGATGTATTCTCGCCAGTGTACCTCTTTTGCGGCCTTTCGTTTGAGTAGTGTAAATGGCTTTGAGATTCCTCCTGCCTACGGAAATGCGAATGAATGGGGACATCGTGCAAGGCGAGAAGGCTACCGTGTGGATACTAAGCCAGAAGTTGGGGCTATTGCTTGGTCGATAGAAGGATATTATGGGCACGTGGCCTGGGTATCAAATGTGTCGGGGGATACGATTGAAATCGAAGAGTATAACTATGGGGTTCGAGAAAAGTATAATCGTCGAAAAGTCAAGGCTAGTTCGATGACAGGTTTTATTCATTTTAGGGATTTATCTGCTAGCCATAGTGCGGGTGAGAATGCTCATAGCTCAGAGCTTCCGTCTAGTGGGACAATAGTATTCACGGAGAAATCGCCGATTATGGACCAACCGTCAAGTACAGGACAGGTTATTGACTACTATTATGCTGGTGAGAGTGTGAGTTATGATCAAGTTCTTGAAAAGGATGGTTATAAGTGGCTCGGTTATCTATCCTACAGTGGTGCTAGAAGATATGTGCAGTATACAAAGTTAAGCAATACAGAGAAAGGCTGGAAAAAAGAAGGAGGGAGTTGGTATTACCGAGAGAATGGTAAGCTAGCAACAGGATGGAAAAAAGTTAATGGCAATTGGTATCATTTAAAAGAAAATGGGGCCATGTCAACTGGCTGGGTTAAGGATGGCTCTCACTGGTATTATCTAAAGGCTTCGGGTGAGATGCAGACGGGATGGCTTAAAGACAAGGGAACTTGGTATTACTTAGAGGAATCTGGCCGGATGAAAGCTAGTCAATGGTTCCAAGTCTCGGGTAAACATTACTATGTTGATGCTTCGGGAGCCTTAGCTGTTAATACGATTATTGATGGCTACAGACTAGACAGTGATGGGGTAAGGATAGGAAGTGTTTCTTAAACATCATACAAGCTTTCTTCTTGTTCATAAAATTTTAAAATGGATATCGAATTAGTTGACGTTCTTTAAATAGTATAATATAATAACATTAAAAACTATAAAAGGGGCTTTGTCTAATGGACAAGAAGAAAGTTATTTTAACAAGTTTAGCAAGTGCAGCTGTATTGGGTGCTAGTGTACTCGTTTCACAGCCTTCAGTAGTTAAGGCAGATGAAGGGAAAGCAGAAGAGCAGGCAGTTGTTCCTGCACAACCACAAGCTGGAACAGAAGGGGAGAGCGGTGCTCAAACTGAAAAGGGATCAGAAAACGCTAGTCCAGCTAATCCTGGTGCGACAAATCCAGCTAAGATGACCAAAGAAGAGTTGATGAAGGCTTTGGATGAACTTGAGGAACAGGCTATTAGTGATATTGAGGATAAGGAAGCAATTGAGGACAAAGAGGCTGCAACTGAAGCTGTGAAGGAATATATCGGTAAGATGTATATTTCAGACACTCTTGAGTCTGGAGAGCTCAGCCTAGATAATATCATCGCTGAATTGCCAGAAGGTGCAGAAGATAAGGCTGTGGTAACAGGTCCTGAAGCTCAAACTAATAAAAAATTATCTACTGAGGAGAAGGCTCTACTAGACCAGGCTGAAAAAGATGCCAAAGAACAAGTTTCTCAAGCGACGGATGCTCTGGTTCAAGCCCTAGAATCTCTTGAAAATGCTGTAATTGAAGATATTAAAAAAGACGCTTCAATCACCGATAAAGAAACGGCCATCAAAGAAGCCAAAGAAGAGATCGGTAAAGAAGACCTTTTGAAGGCTATCGCAGATGAGGATTTGGAGATTGGTGATGTTATTGTAGACTGGCCAGCAGATACGAGCGAGCACAAAACAGTAGTTGAACCTGTATCAGAATTCACAGATGAAGACCAAGCTAAGTTAGACGAAGCTGATAAAGAGGCTCAGGTTGATGTAGCTAAAGTTCGCTCAGATTTAATCGCTACCCTAGAAAAAATTGAAAGAGAGACAATCGACGACATCAACAAAGATGCCACTATCACTGATAAGGAAGCAGCGATCAAGGCAGCTAAAGAAGTGATTGGCAAGGACGGCATCTTGAAAGCTATCGAAGAAGGTGACATCGAAGCGTCAGATTTGTTAGATGATTTCTTGGCAGAAGATAGTGAACAAGTAACACCAGCCGAAGCGACGAGCCAAGAAGATTTCTCAAGTCAAGACCAAGCAAAACTGGCTGCAGCGGACAAGGAAGCAGCAGAAGAAGCAGCCAAAGTTCGCTCAGATTTAATCGCTACCTTAGAAAAAATTGAAAAATCAACCATCGACGACATCAACAAGGATGCCACTATCACTGATAAGGAAGCGGCGATTAAGGCGGCTAAAGAAGTGATTGGCAAGGACGCTATCTTGAAAGCCATCGAAGAAGGTGAGCTAGACGCCTCAGACTTGTTAGCAGACTTCTTGGCAGAGGATAGCGATCAGGTGACACCAGCCGAAGCGACGAGCCAAGAAGATTTCTCAAGTCAAGACCAAGCAAAACTGGCTGCAGGGGACAAGGAAGCAGCGGAAGAAGCAGCCAAAGTTCGAACAGAATTGCTTTCAACTCTTGAAGGCATCGAAAAATCAACCATCGATGATATCAACAAGGATGCCACTATCACTGATAAGGAAGCAGCTATTAAGGCAGCTAAAGAAGTGATTGGCAAGGATGCTATCTTGAAAGCCATCGAAGAAGGTGACATCGAAGCGTCCGACTTGTTAGATGATTTCTTGGCAGAAGACAGCGATCAGGTGACACCAGCCGAAGCGATGAGCCAAGAAGATTTCTCAAGTCAAGACCAAGCTAAACTCGCTGCAGCGGACAAGGAAGCAGCAGAAGAAGCAGCCAAAGTTCGCTCAGATTTAATCGCTACCCTAGAAAAAATTGAAAAATCAACCATCGATGACATCAACAAGGATGCCACTATCACTGATAAGGAAGCAGCCATCAAGGCAGCTAAAGAAGTGATTGGCAAGGACGGCATCTTGAAAGCTATCGAAGAAGGTGACATTGATGCCTCAGACTTGTTAGATGATTTCTTGGCAGAGGATAGCGATCAGGTAAGCCCAGCTGAATCGAAGACTCAATCACAGCTTTCTAGCCAAGACCAAGCTAAACTCACTGCAGCAGATAAGGAAGCAGCCGAGGTGGCTAAGAAAGAGGAAGAAGCTAAGAAGGCGGCAGAAGAAAAAGCCCACAGCGAATTGTTGACAACCCTTGAGGGTATCGAAAAATCAACCATCGATGACATCAACAAGGATGCCACTATCACTGATAAGGAAGCGGCGATTAAGGCGGCTAAAGAAGTGATTGGCAAGGATGCCATCTTGAAAGCTATCGAAGATGGAGATATCGAAGCGTCTGACTTGCTAGATGATTTCTTAGCAGAAGACAGTGACCAGGTGACACCAGCCGAAGAGATGAGCCAAGACGATTTCTCAAGCCAAGACCAAGCTAAACTTGCTGCAGCTGACAAGGAAGCGGCAGAAGAAAATAGTAATGCGAAAAAACTTGAGCTAAGTAAATTAGAAGAGCAAGTTGCTAAGATTAAAGCGCAATTATCAAGTTTACAAGTTTCTGGTGACAAGAATAGTCAAGTCAAAGACTTGCAACAAGCTTTAGTAGACTATGAGGATGCTATTAAGACTCTAAGCAGTGTCATGTCGGCTGTTCTTGAAATTGAAGACTTTAAAGGTGGGGTGAACGCAGTAGAAGCTGCAACTGCAGAGTTGCCAGAATACAACAAAGGTGTAAATGCGGTAGAAGCTGCTGTAAATGAACTCCCAGCCTATGCAGAAAGTGGCGCTCCAGTCGTAGCGAACGTTCCAGCTTACGGAGAAAGCGGTACACCAATAGTAAACAATACTCTGCCTTATGCAGAAAGTGGCGCCCCAGCCGTAGTGAATGTTCCAGCTTACGGAGAAAGCGGTACACCAATAGTCAGCAACACTCTGCCTTATGCAGAAAGTGGTGCACCAGCCGTAGCAAATGTTCCAGCTTACGGAGAAAGTGGCGCACCAGCCGTAGCGAGTGTTCCAGCCTATGGAGAAAGCGGTGCCCCAGCAGTATCCAATATTCCAGCCTATGCTGAAAAGATTGAACCTGCAGTAAATGAAGTTCCAGAATACACTGGCAGTGTAGCTCCTTTGGCTACAAGCCCTACTCTTGGAACTGAACAAGATCGTACCTACAAAGCGCCTGCAGCAACGGATGAACAACTCCTTCCAAATACAGGAAGCCAAGATGCTTCAGCAGTTGCATCGCTAGGATTTATTGGTCTCCTTCTTGGTTTGCTACCATTTGCAAAGAGAAAATTGAACAAATAAATCGCATGAAATCAATAAAAGAAAAGGATTTGAATAGTCCTTTTCTTTTTTATGGTGAAATAGGAACAAGTCCACGTTTTTCAGCTCTTTCCGATGGTATTTTTCCCCTCTTTCCTTTATAATGGGTGTATGGACAAGAAAAAATTATTATTAATTGATGGATCTTCAGTTGCTTTTCGAGCTTTTTTTGCGCTCTATCAGCAGTTGGATCGTTTTAAAAATGCTAATGGCCTTCATACCAATGCAATCTATGGCTTTCAACTCATGTTGAATCATGTCTTAGAGCGGGTTGAGCCCAGTCATGTTTTGGTAGCCTTTGATGCAGGTAAGACGACTTTTCGAACAGAGATGTATGCAGACTACAAAGGTGGCCGTGCTAAAACTCCAGATGAGTTTCGTGAGCAATTTCCCTTCATTCGTGAGTTGTTAGACCATCTTGGGATTCGCCATTATGAGTTGGCCCAGTATGAAGCGGATGATATCATCGGGACTTTAGGCCGTTTGGCTGAGAAGGATTCTTTTGATGTGACAATCGTTAGCGGAGATAAGGATTTGATCCAGTTGACGGATGAGCATACGGTGGTCGAGATTTCTAAGAAAGGTGTGGCTGAGTTTGAGGCCTTTACGCCGGACTATCTCATGGAAAAGATGGGCCTCACGCCAGCTCAGTTCATTGATCTTAAGGCCCTCATGGGGGATAAGTCTGATAATATCCCTGGTGTCACGAAAGTCGGTGAAAAGACGGGTATCAAGCTCTTGCTGGAACATGGTTCGCTCGAGGGTATTTATGAAAATATCGATGGGATGAAGGCTTCTAAGATGAAGGAAAATCTCATCAATGACAAGGAACAAGCCTTTTTGTCTAAAACCTTGGCGACCATTGAAACTCAGGCACCAATTGAGATTGGCCTTGATGATTTGGTATATAATGGCCCAGATGTGGAAAATCTCGGGAAATTCTACGATGAGATGGGCTTCAAACAGCTCAAACAAGCTCTAAATGTTTCGTCGAAGGATGCGCCTGAGAGCTTGGATTTCACTATTGTTGACCACGTCAGTCAAGACATGCTGAGTGCCGACTCTATCTTCCACTTTGAACTCTTTGGAGAAAACTACCATACAGATGATTTGGTTGGTTTTGCTTGGTCTTGTGGGGATAAACTTTACGCTACAGATAAACTTGAGCTCTTGCAGGAGCCAATTTTCAAGGAATTTTTAGAAAAAACACCTCTGAAAGTGTATGACTTTAAAAAAGCGAAGGTTCTTTTAAATCGCTTGGGTTTGAATCTGCAGGCCCCTGCTTTTGACAACCGTTTGGCAAAATACTTACTCTCAACAGTCGAGAACAATGAAATCTCAACCATTGCGACTCTCTACGGTCAAACATACTTGGTCGATGATGAGACTTTCTACGGTAAGGGGGTCAAGAAAGCTATCCCTGAGAGAGAGAAATTCTTGGAACACCTAGCTCGCAAGGTTGCTGTATTGGTTGAGACTGAGCCGGTTTTACTTGAAAAACTCAGTGAACATGGGCAGTTAGATCTTCTCTATGACATGGAGCAGCCTCTAGCTTTTGTCCTTGCCAAGATGGAAATCGCTGGAATCAAGGTCAAAAAAGAAACCTTGCTTGAGATGCAGGCTGAAAATGAGGTCGTCATTGAGCAACTCACTCAAGAGATTTACGAACTAGCTGGTGAGGAGTTTAATATCAACTCCCCTAAGCAGTTGGGCGTCCTTCTCTTTGAAAAACTTGGTCTGCCTCTAGAATACACTAAGAAAACCAAGACAGGTTACTCGACAGCCGTGGATGTGCTAGAGCGACTGGCTCCTATTGCTCCGATTGTTAAAAAAATCCTAGATTACCGTCAGATTGCCAAGATTCAATCGACTTACGTGGTTGGCTTGCAGGATTGGATTTTAGATGATGGCAAGATTCACACGCGCTATGTGCAGGATTTGACTCAGACTGGGCGTTTGTCTAGTGTGGATCCCAACTTGCAAAATATTCCTGTGCGTTTGGAGCAAGGCCGTCTCATTCGTAAGGCTTTTGTGCCTGAGTGGGAGGATAGTGTGCTGCTCAGCTCGGACTATTCACAGATTGAATTGCGCGTTTTGGCACATATCTCTAAAGATGAGCACTTGATTAAGGCCTTCCAAGAGGGAGCAGATATCCATACCTCGACGGCCATGCGGGTCTTTGGAATTGAACGTCCTGAGGATGTGACTCCAAACGACCGTCGCAATGCCAAGGCTGTTAACTTTGGAGTGGTTTACGGGATTTCAGATTTTGGCTTGTCTAATAATCTGGGCATCAGCCGTAAGGAAGCAAAAGCCTACATTGATACTTACTTTGAACGCTTCCCAGGTATTAAAAACTACATGGATGAGGTGGTGCGTGAGGCGCGTGATAAGGGCTATGTAGAGACCCTCTTCAAGCGTCGTCGTGAGTTGCCGGATATCAATTCGCGCAACTTCAACATTCGTGGTTTTGCAGAGCGGACTGCCATCAACTCTCCTATCCAGGGTTCGGCAGCAGATATCCTCAAGATTGCTATGATTCAGCTAGACAAGGCTTTAGTAGCGGGCGGTTATCAGACCAAGATGCTGTTGCAAGTTCATGATGAAATCGTCCTTGAAGTTCCGAAATCAGAACTAGCAGCTGTCAAAGATCTAGTGAAACAAACCATGGAAGAAGCCATCCAGCTCAGTGTTCCCCTTATCGCAGATGAAAATGAAGGGGCAACATGGTACGAGGCTAAATAAGAAAGTTATGAAAGAGTTTGAAGGGCGTGCCTTCAAACTCTTTTTCATAGTTTTCTGTAAGCAGTTTCCTTGACTTTTCCTAGTATTTGCGTTACTATATGTCCATATAAGATATGGGAGTCTGTGTACAGTCTGAGAGGAAGTGTTAAACTTCGACCGCACCTGATCTGGGTAATGCCAGCGTAGGGAACGATACTTAGCCGAATTCTGCACCTTTTCCATATATGATATGGCAAAGGTTTTTCTTTTTGTTCAAAAGAAAAACCGAGAAGAGGAGGTTTTTATGAAAGCAAGCATTGCCTTGCAAGTCTTGCCCCTATCACAGGGGATTAATCGAATTGCTATTATCGATCAGGTGGTTGCTTATCTGCAAGCTCAGTCCGTGACCATGGTGGTGACACCCTTTGAAACGGTCCTGGAAGGGGAGTTGGATGAGCTCATGCGTATTCTCAAAGACGCGCTAGAAGTGGCAGGGCAGGAGGCAGATAATGTCTTTGCCAATGTTAAAATAAATGTAGGAGAGATTTTAAGTATTGATGAGAAACTTGAAAAGTATGATGAGACGACAGATTAGTCTATTGGGTTTTCTAGGAGTCTTGTCAATCTGGCAGTTAGCGGGAATATTCAAACTTTTACCCAAGTTTATCCTGCCAACCCCTTTTGAAATTCTTCAGGCCTTTGTTCGTGACAGAGAATTTCTCTGGCACCATAGCTGGGCGACCTTGAGAGTGGCTTTGCTGGGTCTAGTCTTGGGAGTCTTGATTGCCTGTCTCATGGCGGTGCTTATGGATAGTATGACTTGGCTCAATGATCTTATCTACCCTATGATGGTGGTTATCCAGACCATTCCGACCATTGCCATAGCGCCTATCTTGGTCTTGTGGCTAGGCTATGGGATATTGCCCAAGATTGTCTTGATTATCCTGACGACAACCTTCCCTATAATTGTTAGTATCTTGGACGGTTTTAGGCATTGTGACAAGGATATGCTGACCTTGTTTAGTCTGATGCGAGCCAAGCCTTGGCAAATCCTGTGGCATTTTAAAATCCCTGTCAGTCTGCCTTACTTTTATGCAGGTCTGAGGGTTAGTGTCTCCTACGCCTTTATCACAACAGTGGTATCTGAGTGGTTGGGAGGCTTTGAAGGACTAGGTGTTTATATGATTCAGTCTAAAAAACTGTTTCAGTATGATACCATGTTTGCCATTATTATTCTGGTGTCGATTATCAGCCTTCTCGGTATGAAGTTGGTCGATATTAGTGAAAAATACGTGATTAAATGGAAACGTACTTAAATAGAGCGTTTTAGAAAAAGAAAAGAGGAAATGAAAATGAAGAAAACATGGAAAGTGTTTTTAACGCTTGTAACAGCTCTTGTAGCTGTCTTACTGGTGGCTTGTGGCCAAGGAACTGCTTCTAAGGACAACAAAGAAGCAGAACTCAAAAAGATTGACTTTATCCTAGACTGGACGCCAAATACTAACCACACAGGGCTGTATGTTGCCAAGGAAAAAGGTTATTTCAAAGAAGCTGGAGTGGATGTTGATTTGAAATTGCCACCAGAAGAAAGCTCGTCTGACTTGGTGATCAATGGCAAAGCGCCATTTGCTATCTATTTCCAAGACTACATGGCTAAGAAATTGGAAAAAGGAGCAGGGATTACTGCCGTTGCTGCTATCGTTGAACATAATACATCTGGAATCATCTCACGTAAATCGGACAATGTCAGCAGTCCAAAGGACTTAGTTGGCAAGAAATACGGAACCTGGAATGACCCAACGGAGCTGGCTATGTTGAAAACCTTGGTAGAATCACAAGGTGGAGACTTTGAGAAGGTCGAAAAAGTACCAAATAACGACTCAAACTCAATCACACCAATTGCCAATGGTGTCTTTGACACTGCTTGGATCTACTACGGTTGGGACGGTATTCTTGCAAAATCTCAAGGCGTAGACGCTAACTTCATGTATTTGAAAGACTATGTCAAAGAGTTTGACTACTACTCACCCGTTATCATCGCAAACAACGACTATCTGAAAGACAACAAAGAAGAAGCTCGTAAAGTTATCCAAGCTATCAAAAAAGGCTACCAATACGCTATGGAACACCCAGAGGAAGCAGCCGATATCCTCATCAAGAATGCCCCTGAACTTAAGGAAAAACGTGACTTTGTCATCGAATCTCAAAAATACTTGTCAAAAGAATATGCAAGCGACAAGGAAAAATGGGGACAATTTGATGCAGAACGCTGGAATGCCTTCTACAAATGGGATAAAGAAAATGGCATCCTTAAAGAAGACTTGACAGACAAGGGCTTCACTAACGAATTTGTAAAATAATGACAGAAATTAGACTTGAACATGTAAGCTATGCCTATGGTGAGGAGAAGATTTTAGAGGACATTAACCTGCAGGTGACTTCAGGTGAAGTAGTCTCTATCCTAGGTCCAAGTGGTGTAGGAAAGACCACCCTCTTTAACCTAATCGCTGGGATTTTAGAAGTCCAGTCGGGAAGAATTGTTCTTGATGGCGAGGAGAATCCCAAGGGGCGCGTGAGTTATATGTTGCAAAAGGATCTCCTCTTGGAGCACAAGACAGTCCTTGGCAATATCATTCTGCCTCTCTTGATTCAAAAGGTCGATAAGGCGGAAGCCGTTGCCCGAGCGGATGAAATTCTTGCGACCTTCCAGTTGACAGCTGTACGGGACAAGTATCCTCACGAACTCAGTGGAGGGATGCGTCAGCGTGTGGCCTTGCTTCGTACCTATCTTTTCGGACACAAGCTCTTTCTTCTTGACGAGGCTTTTAGCGCTTTGGATGAGATGACCAAAATGGAACTCCACGCTTGGTATTTGGAGATTCACAAGCAGTTGCAGCTGACGACCCTCATCATCACACATAGTATCGAAGAGGCCCTCAATCTTAGCGACCGCATCTATATCTTGAAAAATCGCCCTGGACAGATTGTTTCAGAAATTAAACTAGATTGGTCTGAAGACGAGGACAAGGAAGTCCAAAAAATTGCCTACAAACGACAAATCTTAGCAGAATTGGGATTAAATACGTAGCTTTTAGGAAATTAGTATATATTAAATCCAAGCGAAATTTTTGCCTGTATTTAATTGTTTCAAAGCTGATGAACATGCATGATTGGGCTTATTATTTAAATAAATGGTAAGTTAATATAAAAATAAATAAATTTTAGTTGACATTTTGTCATGAATCTGTATAATATAATTGAACCATTATAGACAATAAGGAGGATAATGTGGTGAAAAAGAGAACTAGTAAACTCTTTCATGGCTTGATGGCCTTGCTGCTAGTAGTGTCAGTTTTTCTACCTGCACTCAAAGTTAGCACAGTTGTTCAAGCGGAGGAACTACCAGCGAGCAGTTATACAATGAAAACTGTTTCAACAATCAACAATAACAAACTTGTTGATGGCGCTAAGTACGGGGAAGGTAAATTCTATCTTCAACCAACTTATAGTTTCCCAAATGATGTAACCCTCAAAGATGGGGATTACATGGTGTATCATGTTCCAAACGAATTTAAAATTGAAAAAGATTCTGTTACGGAATTGAAAGCACCAGATGGGCAAACAACTATTGCTGAATTGACAACTAGTAGAGCAGATAACACAGCTACTGTCAAAGTAACAAATGCTGCTTACTTTGCTAATTTGTCAGAGAACAAGGCAATTACAGCCTTGTTTACAGTCGTTTGGGCAGATAGTGTTAAATTAAACACTCCTTATCAAATTGATATCCCAGGTGACCAAGTTTATACTTTGACTCGTATCGTCCCAGATGATGACCCAACTGGATTTACTAAATGGGGAGTTCAAGACTCAGACGATCCTAACTATGTAAACTGGCGTATCCGTGTTAACCGCTATGCAAAATCTTACACAGGGGTTAAACTCGAAGATACTATTCCAGAAGGACAAGTTCTTGCGAGTGAAATTACTGGTTACTACTTTACTGAGTGGAACAAAGCTGAAGCTCGTCCAAGACTAGAAGCTGCCCATGTCAACGTTGTTGATGGAAATCACTTTACAATCACTCCAAACGGTGATGGTACAATGGACGGACAAGGTCTCTATATCTTATATAAAACTCGTCTAACTGCTCCTGTTGACAATGCAACTAAAAAAGCATTTAACGATGTTAAAGCGACAACAGATCAAGAAACATTTGATGTTCATGGATTTGCTCCTTTGACAACTACAGAAGGTATCGGTTCAGGTGCGAAGTCTGATGAGGTTGAATTCCAAGTTAAGAAAAAACTTGAAGGAAAAACTCTTGAGGCAGATGCATTTACTTTCCAATTGATTGCTCCAGATGGTTCTGTAACTGAAGCTAAAAACGATGCTGAAGGAAATATTAAATTCCCAACAGTTAAATTCTCTAATGAAGGTACATTCAAATACCAAATTAAAGAAGTAAATGACAACAAAAAAGGCTATACATACGATGATTCAGTACTTGAAGCAGAAGTTACTGTAGCAAACGTGTATGGTCAAAAGATTGCCAGCGTTAAATATAAAGATTCTAAGAAAGAATTTACAAACTCATACGCTGCTAAAGAAGCAAAACTTCAACTTGAAGCTACTAAAGTCTTGAACGGTAAAGCTATTGAGGCTGGTCAATTTGAATTTGAGTTGAAAGAAAACGGAGCAGTTCTCCACACTGTTTCAAACGATGCAAACGGTAAGATTCAATTCCCAGAACTTAAGTTCACACAAGAAGAAACCCGTACATTCACTATCTCTGAAAAAGCAGGTGATGTAGCCGGAGTTGAATACGATCCAAATGCTTATGAAGTAAAAGTAGTCGTTAAAGATAACGGTCAAGGTCAACTTGTTGCAACACCAGATACAAAGAACATTACTTTCACGAACGTTTATAAAGCTAAACCAGCAAAACCTATTATCATCACAGCTACTAAAGTCTTGAACGGTAAAGAGCTTGAAGCTGATAAATACGAGTTTGAACTTAAAGAAAAAGAAAGTGACAAAGTCGTTGCGACAGCTAAAAACGCTGCAGACGGAACTGTTACTTTCAAAGAAATTGAGTTCGCAACAGCAGGTGACTACACTTACACTATCACTGAAAAAGCAGGTAGCGAAAAAGGTGTGACATACGATACTGCTAAACACGAAGTTAAGGTAAAAGTTACAGATAACGGTCAAGGCCAACTTGAGGCGGCTGTTACAGGTGACAACCCAACCTTCACCAACACTTATAAAGCCGCTGAAACAAAAGCTACTATCACGGCTACTAAAGTCTTGGAAGGTAAAGCTCTAGAAGCTGGTAAATATGAGTTTGAACTTAAAGAAGGTGACAAAGTCGTTGCGACAGCTAAGAATGCTGCAGACGGTACTGTGACTTTCGAAGATATCAAGTACGCAGCAGCAGGCAACCACACTTACACTATCTCTGAAAAAGCAGGTAGTGAAGCAGGTGTGACATACGACACTGCTAAACACGAAGTTAAGGTAGCAGTTACAGATAACGGTCAAGGCCAACTTGTTGCGACTGTAACTGACAACAACCCAACCTTCACCAACACTTATAAAGCTGCTTCAACAACTGTAAAGATTACCGCTAAGAAAGTCTTAGAAGGTAAAGCCCTTGAAGCAGGCAAATATGAGTTTGAACTTAAAGAAGGTAACAAAGTAATTGGAACAGCTACAAACGCTGCAGACGGTACTGTTGCTTTCGAAGCAATTAAGTATGCAGCAGCAGGTGAGCACACTTACACTATCTCTGAAAAAGCAGGTAGCGAAGCAGGTGTGACATACGATAAATCTACTCACAATGTAACAGTAAACGTTACAGATAACGGTGCAGGCCAACTTGTTGCGACTGTAACTGACAACAACCCAACCTTCACAAATACTTATGTTGCATCTTCAACACAAGTAACTTTCACAGCTAAGAAAGTCTTGAACGGTGATAAAGAGCTTGTAAAAGATCAGTTTAAGTTTGAACTTAAAGAAGGTGACAAAGTAATCGGAACAGCTACAAACGCTGCAGACGGTACTGTTACTTTCACAGCAATTGAGTACAAAGAAGCAGGTGAGCACACTTACACTATTACTGAAGTAAAAGGTAACGATGAGAATATCAAATATGATGAGAATTCTTACAAAGTGACAGTAACAGTGACAGATAATGGTGCAGGCAAACTTGTAACAACAGTTACAGGTAACAACCCAACAATCACTAACACGTATACTGCACCTAGCGAAGAAAAGCCTAAGGAAGATCCTAAGGGTGAACAGCCTAAGGGAGATTTGCCAAATACTGGTGGAGCAGACTTTACAGTATTCTCTACTATTCTTGGTCTAGTTCTTGCAGCTTTGGCAGGACTTGTATACCGTGCTAAAAAAGTTGACTAATCTTAACTTTGAATAAAGCAAAATGATGGTGACCGTTTTACGGTCCCATCTTTTTGTTTTGGATAGTTTATAATAATCTTCGCAACTCGCTCCCTTTTCCTTTCAAAAAATCAAAAATTTCGGTATAATAGTCAAAGATAGTCAAGGTTCAAAGAAGGAGTTTGATTTACTATGAGATTTAAAAATACATCAGATCATATCGAAGCCTATATCAAGGCGATTTTAGACCAGTCTGGTATCGTGGAATTGCAGCGGAGCCAGTTGGCAGATACCTTCCAGGTTGTACCGAGTCAGATCAACTATGTCATTAAGACCCGCTTTACTGAAAGCAGAGGTTACTTAGTTGAGAGTAAACGAGGTGGTGGAGGCTACATTCGCATAGGGCGTATTGAGTTTTCCAGTCATCATGAGATGCTCCGCGATTTGCTTTACTCGATTGGTGAGCGAGTTAGTCAGGAGATCTATGAGGATATTCTCCAGCTTTTGGTGGAGCAGGATTTGATGACCAAGCAGGAAATGACCTTGCTGACTTCAGTAGCAACGGATCGTGTCCTAGGAGAAGAATCCTCAGTTGTCCGTGCCAATATGCTCCGACAGCTATTACAAGAGGTAGATAGAAAAGAGAAGTAAGATGAACTATTCAAAAGCATTGAATGAATGTATCGAGAGTGCCTACATGGTTGCGAGCCATTTTGGAGCCCGTTATCTAGAGTCATGGCATTTGTTGATTGCCATGTCCAATCACAGTTACAGTGTAGCAGGTGCGACTCTAAATGATTATCCTTATGAAATGGATCGTTTAGAAGAGGTTGCTTTGGAACTGACTGAAACGGACTATAGCCAAGATGAAACCTTTACGGAATTACCTTTTTCCCATCGTTTGGAGGTTCTCTTTGCAGAAGCAGAGTATGTAGCCTCAGTGGTCCATGCAAAGGTGCTAGGGACAGAGCATGTTCTCTATGCGATCTTGCATGATGGTAATGCCTTGGCAACTCGCATCTTGGAGAGAGCAGGCTTTTCTTATGAAGACCAGAAAGATCAGGTCAGAATTGCTGCTCTTCGTCGCAATCTAGAAGGGCGTGCAGGATGGACAAGAGAAGATCTCAAGGCTTTGCGTCAACGTCATCGCACAGTAACTGACAAGCAAAATTCCATGGCCAATATGATGGGCATGCCTCAAGCTCAAAGTGGTGGTCTAGAGGACTACACGCATGACCTGACGGAGCAAGCGCGTTCTGGCAAGTTAGAGCCAGTTATCGGTCGAGACAAGGAAATCTCACGTATGATTCAGATTTTGAGTCGGAAGACCAAGAACAATCCTGTCTTGGTTGGAGATGCGGGTGTCGGGAAAACAGCTTTAGCACTTGGGCTTGCCCAGCGTATTGCCAGTGGGGACGTACCAGCTGAAATGGTCAAGATGCGTGTTCTAGAGCTTGATTTGATGAATGTCGTTGCAGGGACACGTTTCCGTGGTGACTTTGAAGAGCGTATGAACAACATCATCAAGGATATCGAGGAAGATGGCAAAGTGATCCTCTTTATCGATGAACTCCACACCATCATGGGTTCTGGTAGCGGTATTGACTCGACTCTGGATGCAGCCAATATCTTGAAGCCAGCCTTAGCTCGCGGAACTCTGAGAACAGTTGGTGCAACCACTCAGGAAGAATACCAGAAACATATCGAAAAAGATGCTGCCCTTTCTCGTCGGTTTGCCAAAGTGACGATTGAAGAGCCAAGTTTAGCTGACAGCATGATCATTTTGCAAGGTTTGAAAGCGACCTATGAGAAACACCATCGTGTGCAAATCACAGATGAAGCTGTTGAAACAGCTGTTAAGATGGCGCATCGTTACTTGACCAGTCGTCACTTGCCAGACTCTGCTATCGACCTCTTAGATGAAGCAGCAGCAACAGTGCAAAACAAATCCAAGCAGGTGAAAACAGACGAATCCGACTTGAGTCCAGCTGACAAGGCTTTGATGGATGGCAAGTGGAAACAAGCTGCTCAGTTAATCGCAAAAGAGCAGGAAGTCCCTATCTATAAAGACTTGGTAACAGAATCCGATATTTTGACTACCTTGAGTCGCTTGTCAGGGATTCCAGTCCAAAAACTGACTCAGACTGATGCCAAGAAATATCTGAACTTGGAAGCTAAACTACACAAACGTGTCATCGGTCAAGATCAAGCTGTTTCAAGCATTAGCCGTGCGATTCGTCGCAATCAGTCAGGTATTCGCAGTCACAAGCGTCCAATTGGTTCCTTTATGTTCCTAGGGCCGACAGGAGTCGGTAAGACCGAATTGGCCAAGGCTCTGGCAGAAGTCCTCTTTGATGACGAATCAGCCCTTATCCGCTTTGACATGAGTGAGTATATGGAGAAATTCGCAGCTAGCCGTCTCAATGGAGCTCCTCCGGGCTATGTAGGCTACGAAGAAGGTGGGGAGTTGACCGAGAAGGTTCGCAACAAACCATACTCCGTTCTCCTCTTTGATGAGGTAGAGAAGGCCCACCCAGATATCTTTAATGTTCTCTTGCAGGTTCTGGACGACGGTGTTTTGACAGATAGCAAGGGGCGCAAGGTGGACTTTTCAAATACCATTATCATCATGACGTCAAACCTTGGTGCGACGGCTCTTCGTGATGACAAGACTGTTGGCTTTGGCGCTAAAGACATTCGTTTTGACCAGGAAAATATGGAAAAACGAATCTTTGAAGAGTTGAAAAAAGCTTATCGACCAGAGTTTATCAACCGTATTGATGAAAAGGTGGTTTTCCACAGTTTAGATAGCAAACACATGCAAGAAATTGTTAAGATTATGGTGAAACCATTGATTGCTAGCCTGGCAGAGAAGGGTATCGACTTGAAACTGCAAGCTTCGGCACTGAAGTTGCTAGCTAGTCACGGTTACAATCCAGAAATGGGAGCTCGTCCACTTCGCAGAACCCTGCAAACTGAAGTGGAAGACAAGTTGGCAGAACTCCTCCTTAAGGGAGAACTGGTGGCAGGCAAGACCCTCAAGATTGGTGTCAAAGCTGGTAAACTAAAATTTGATATTGCTTAAAAATGGAGAATCAGGAGCAATCCTGATTCTTTTTTGTTACTTTTTTATAAAAAATGATAAAAAACTATTGACAAAACAAAAATATAGTATATAATAAAAACATAGAAAACAAAAATATCAAAAAATATAAAAAGGTAAAACGTTTATGAAAAAGAAAACAGCAGTGGTGTTTGGGACCTTTGCCCCTCTCCATCAGGGGCATATCGATCTGATCCAGCGAGCGAAGCGTCAGTGTGACCAGGTCTGGGTAGTCGTGTCAGGCTACGAGGGAGACCGAGGTGAGCAGGTAGGTTTAAGTCTTCAAAAACGATTTCGCTATATCCGAGAGGCTTTTCGTGATGACGAATTGACCTCTGTCTGCAAGCTGGATGAGACCAAGCTTCCCCGTTATCCTATGGGCTGGCAAGAGTGGTTGGATCAGATGTTAGCGGAGATTTCCTATGATGAAACCCAGCAAGAACTGACTTTCTTTGTGGGAGAAGAAGACTACCAGCAAGAGTTATCTAAGCGTGGATTTGGCACCGTCTTGCAAGAAAGAAAGTTTGGTATCTCAGCGACTGTGATTCGAGAAAATCCAAGCAAATATTGGAAATACATCGCTCAGCCCTTCCGTCGTCAGTTTACCAAGAAAGTCTTGATCATGGGAAGTGCCAGTAATGGGAAGACCACTCTAGCCAAGGATTTGGCAAGGTATTACGATGCGCCCGTTAGTCTGGAATACGCGCGTGAGTACCAGATCAAAAACAATGTCCGCGACGATGAATTGACTCCAAAGGATTATTATTATCTCCTTTTAGGACAGTATGACCAGACCTCCAAGTTAATCGACAGCAATGCCAATCGAGGCCTAGTGATAGCCGATACCAACTCCTTGGTAACCAAGGGCTACTATGACTATTACATGGAGGCTGAGGATCAAGAGGACTTATCAGGAGAAACCTTTGACAATCTCTTTGTTTCGATTTTGGCTAAGGAAAAATGGGACTTGATTCTCTTTGTGCAACCTGTCGGCTCCTATGTCAATGACGGGTTCAGAGATATGACCATGGCGGAAGACCATATTCGTCACAGTTTTTCCCAGCATCTGGATCAGATGAGGGAGCGATATTTAACCACCATTCCTTTAGTTTATCTAGCGGAGGATTACCTAGGCAATTATGAAGCAGCAAAAGTGGCTATCGATGCCATTTACCAAGCAGATTAGGAGAAAATGATGAAAACAGTAACTAAAAAAATCACACAATTTATCGAAAATTTTAAAAATGTCCATGCAGAAGCCCGCAAGATTGGTCTTGCAGGAATCATGCGCCTGCTTTGGAAAGATCTCTTTGTCGGTCGCAGTCTTTTCCAGTGGTTGTATCTCATCGCTTTGTCGAGTGTTCCCTTGATCTTGGAGTTCACGCAAAATGCAGAAAGCCATGACTGGTTGAGCTTGTTTGCATCTTGGACTGGGATTGTCTGTGTTATCTTGGTAGCAGAAGGGCGTGCAAGCAACTATCTCTTTGGGGCCATTAACTCGGCTATCTACTTGATCTTGGCCATGAATGCGACTTTTTATGGAGAAGTCTTGACGACTGTTTACTTCTTTGTCATGCAGCCGATTGGTCTCTATGCTTGGTTGTCCAATCGTATCAATGAACAGGAAAAACCAGAAGAATCCCACTTTGAAGCTAAGAAATTATCTGTTCTTGACTGGCTCAAGTACTTAGCCTTGACTGCCATTATCTGGATTGGTATGGGCTTGGCTTATCAAAGTATCAATAGTGCTCGCCCTTTCCGTGATAGTGTTACCGATGCGACCAATGGTGTTGGTCAGCTCTTGATGACACGTCTTTACCGTGAGCAATGGATTTTCTGGATTGCAACCAATCTCTTTAGTATTTATCTCTGGTGGGGTGAAAATATCCACATTCAAGGGATGTACTGGGTTTACACACTCAATAGTCTAGTGGGTTGGTACCAATGGACTAAGGCAGTTCGAAAGGAGGCATAAGATGACAGACACAAAGATTCCAGCCGGGATGACGGAAAAAGAATATTATGAAATCCATGCCAGTCAGGAGGAGTTTTTAGACTGGTACTACAAGCAGGAACTCCCTCAATATGAAAAACCAAGTGTGACAGTGGATATGGTAGCCTACTGCTTTGTCGAAGGAAAGATCAAGCTCTTGCTAATCCGTCGCAAGGCTCACCCTTATCAAAACTGTTTGGCTTTGGTTGGAGGCTTTATGGACAAGGGAGAGGACGCTGCACATGCCTGTCAGCGCGAAGTGAGAGAGGAAGTCAATCTCGATCTACCTTTGGAAAAAATCGAGCAATTGATGACCGTATCGACTCCCGGGCGTGATCCGCGGGGTTGGACGGTGACCATTGCCCACTTAGTGTACCTACCTAGTCGTGCCTTAGACCTCGTTCAGGCAGGTGACGATGCCAAGGATGTGGTTTTTGTAGATGTCGATTTTCAGACAGGCAAATGCTACCTAGATGGAGTCGAGCTGGACGAGCAAGCCTTCGCCTTTGACCATTATGCCATTATCCAAGAATCCATCAAACGAATCCAAGGCCGTCTCGACTGGAACCCGACCTTCCTCTATCTGCTGGAGGAGGAGTTTACTGTCTACGAAGGGACTGAGCTGGTCAATCTCATCAACCCCGGTCGGTCCATCGTCAGCAATAACTTTCTCGTAAAATACGGAGAATATGTAGAAGAAGTCGGACTCAAACGGGTACCCAAAAAGAAACCAAGAAAAACCTATCGATTGAAATAAAGAGGTCGGGACAAAGTTCCCGACCTCTTTATTTATCATCATTTTTTATGAATGGTTATCTTTCTTAGGATTACTCAACATGTGAGTAAAGAAGTCTTTATATCGATACTTGAGATAGTTCTCATGTAAAAATAACAAAGCGATATAAACAATCATAAAGATTATAGTCAGATAGAAGACATCAAATGCAGTTCGCGCATAGTAAGTGGCTGATTGATAAGAGCCAATAGCTCCCAAAATCAACCAAGGAAGATACTTGTAATACTTATTTAGCATAAGAGTGCACCTCCTATATTCTATTTCGATGTTATTATATTCCTTTGTCTAATGCAATGCAAGCGATTACACAAAGGTGATGTAAAAAATAGGACTCTAATCTAAGAAATTTTCTATTTTTTCGTTTCAATTACGAATAGAAATAGTAGAGAGAAATTTTTTTAAAATAGTTTCTCTAAATAGTTGACAGATTCAAAGCCCAATGTTACAATTATATTACAAAAAGATTTCTTAACATTTCAAAAATGTTACAAAGGAGTAGAAAAATGAAAAAGAAAACCTATATCAAATTGATGGCAGCGACTGTATTGGCTTCTACCTTGCTACTGGGAGCTTGTGGAAATAAAAACGAAACCACTCAAACCAGCAGCTCTGCCAAGACAAGTCAATCATCAAGTTCTAAAGCAGCTTCTTCTAGCAAAGAAAGCAAGACACAAAAATCTTCAAGCTCAGCTTCATCTGAAAAGGCTCAGGCATCTTCTGGTCAGTCTTCTACAACGGCAGATCAGTCACAAGCGAAACCAGCACCTGAATCAAGACAAGAACAAGCAGCTCCTAGTCAACAAGCCCCATCTCAGGCACCTTCAACTCAGCAAGGTTCTCAAGCCCAGTCTAACCAGTCAGGCTATGATCCAACAACTGACCGCCAACTTCAAGACAAGCAAGCAGAACACAACAAACGCTACAAGGGTGTTTTAACCATGGTCGATGGTGATTTCTCAGCAGCTACAGGCAACTGGAAGGGAGCAAATGGCGAAACTATTACGGTTTCATCAGGGGGCCAATTTACAGTAGAAACTGCAGATGGAAAGAAAGAAAACTATTCTATCAGAGGCTACTCTTACACCCTTGATGATGGCAAGTATAATGCCAAAATCGGTGGAGGAAAAATCATCCAAATTACAACAGGTGCGGATGGTAAAGTTTCGAGCGTTGCCTTGATTCAATAATAGTATCTAGATTTTCCTAGGATCTAAAAAACCGTAAACTCCAAGCGAGTTACGGTTTTTTCTATTATGCTTTATCTAACTGTAAGAGGGCTTCAATCTCTGCTAGGGTGCTAGCTTGTGAAATGGCTCCACGAAGTTTGGCAGCGCCAGATGTTCCCCGGAGGTAGTGCGGAGCGAGGCCGCGGAATTCACGAACGGCTACGTTTTCTCCTTTGAGGTTAATCAAGCGTTTTAAGTGTTCGTAGGCGATTTTCATCTTGTCTTCAAAAGTCAAATCAGGGAGAATTTCTCCTGTTTCAAAGTAGTGGTTGATCTGATTGAAGAGATAGGGATTTCCCATGGCTGCACGACCAATCATGACAGCGTCAGCCCCGACTTCTTCGATACGCTGTTTGGCTTCTTGGACAGTGCGGATGTCACCGTTGGCGATGAATGGAATCTTGGTCAAAGCTTGAGCAACCTTGTGAAGGGTCTCGAGGTCTGCGTGACCTGTGTACATTTGTTCGCGGGTACGGCCATGCATAGCGAGGGCAGAGACACCTGCAGCCTCTGCAGCGAGGGCATTTTCCACGGCTAGGGATGGATCAGACCAGCCAGTGCGCATTTTGACAGTGAGGGGGATATCAAGGACAGATTGGACCTTGTTGATAATAGAGTAGATCTTGTCTGGATCCTTGAGCCACATAGCGCCAGCTTCGTTTTTCACGATTTTGTTAACTGGGCAGCCCATGTTGATATCGACGATATCAGTCTTGGTGTTTTCTTGGATGAATTCTGCTGCGCGTGCGAGGCTATCTTCATCGCTACCAAAAAGTTGGATAGAGACAGGGTTCTCTCCTTCATCGATATGCAGCATATGCAGGGTTTTTTCATTGTTGTATTGGATTCCCTTGTCAGAGACCATTTCCATCACAACGAGTCCAGCCCCGAGCTCTTTTGCGATGGTACGAAAGGCTGAGTTGGTGACACCAGCCATGGGTGCTAAAACGGTACGATTGGGAATCTCAACATTGCCAATCATAAAAGGTGTATTAAGATTTGTCACGAATGAGTTCCTCCAGGTCGTTTTCATCAAAGTTATAAGTTGTTTGGCAGAATTGACAAGTGATTTCTGCCCCGTGGTCTTCCTCTTTCATTTCCTCCAGGTCTGAATTTGGAAGGCTGGCAAGAGCGTTCAAAAAGCGGTCTTTGCTGCAGTCACACTGGAAACGAATTTCTTCTTCAGATAGGCGTTTGTAGGATTCGTCACCATAGATAGCCTTGAGGAGGGCTTCGATATGGTCGTCGCTTTCCAGAAGGGTTGAGATAGCTGGCATTTCTTGGATGCGTTTCTCAAAGCGAGCAATCTCTTCTTCCTTGGCTCCTGGCAATACTTGGAGAAGGAAACCTCCGGCAACTTTGACCTTGTCGTCTTTATCCAAAAGAACATTGAGGCCGACTGCTGAAGGAGTTTGTTGGCTTTCTGTCAGGTAATAGGCCAAGTCTTCACCGATTTCCCCAGAGATGAGAGGAGTCATGGAGTTGTAAGGATTTCCAGTGCCATAGTCTGTGATAACGAGAAATTGGCCATTGCCGACAAAAGGACCGACTAGGACTTCACCCGTTGCAGTTTTTTTGATATCTACACCTGGATTTTGAACGTAGCCTTTGACGTTGCCCTTGGTATCTGCAACCGTGATGATGGCGCCGAGAGAGCTAGAGCCCAGAACTTTAACAGTTAGTTTGGTATTTCCTTTTTCATTGGCTGCGAGAATTTGGCTAGCGATAAGGGTGCGACCAAGTGCAACAGTTGAACTGGCTTGAGTTTGATGTTTTTCTTGAGCAGTGCGGACGGTTTCAGTGCTATCAAGGACAAAAGCACGAAAGGCTCCGCTTTCTGATATTGTTTTAATAATTTTATCCATAGCTACTATTTTAGCATAAAAATGCCCAAAGGGGGAGTCGTGTGTTTGCTGTTTCTGTGGAATAATGACGAGGAAATCAACCTTAAAATAAAATGAGAAACAGATTATTTCAGCATTTGAAAGATTTATGCTATGCTTGTAGGAGAAAATGAAAGGGGTAACAAATGTATTTAGGTGATTTGATGGAAAAAGCCGAATCTGGTCAATTTTTAGTCCTTTCCTTTCTATTACAAGATTCGCAGACAACAGTCAAGAAAGCCATGGAAGAAACAGGTTTTTCAAAGGCGACCTTAACCAAGTATATCTCTCTGATTAACGAAAATGCCTTGGAAAGAGGTTTAGAGCTGACCATCCACTTGGAAGATGAAAATCTGCGTTTGTCGATTGGTGCGGCTACCAAGGGGAGAGAGATTCGGAGCTTGTTTTTAGACAATGCCATTAAGTACCAAATTTTGGTTTACCTTCTCTATCACCAACAGTTTCTAGCTCATCAGTTGGCTCAAGAATTGATGATTAGCGAGGCCACGCTTGGTCGCCACTTAGCTAGTCTAAATCAGATTTTGTCAGAGTTTGACTTATCCATCCAAAATGGCCGTTGGCGAGGTCCGGAGCATCAGATTCGCTATTTCTATTTCTGTCTTTTCCGAAAGGTTTGGTCCAGTCAGGAATGGGAAGATCACATGCAGAAAGCTGAGAGAAAACAAGAGATTGCTACCCTAGAAGAAATCTGCGGTGCTAGCTTGTCTTCAGGTCAGAAATTGGACTTGGTTCTCTGGGCTCACATCAGTCAACAGCGCCTTCGGGTTAACGCCTGTCAGTTTCAAGTCATAGAAGAAAAAATGCGAGGGTATTTTGACAATATTTTCTACCTTCGTTTGCTGAGAAAGGCTCCGTCCTTTTTTGCTGGGCAACACATCCCTCTAGGAACTGAGGATGGTGAGATGATGGTATTCTTTTCATTTCTCCTTTCCCACCGTATCTTGCCCCTTCATACTATGGAGTATATCCTTGGTTTTGGAGGGCAGTTAGCCGATTTGCTAACGCAATTGATTCAAGAGATGAAGAAAGAGGAGTTGCTGGGGGACTACACAGAGGACCATGTCACCTATGAACTCAGTCAGCTTTGTGGTCAAGTTTATCTATACAAGGGCTATATCTTGCAAGATCAGTACAGATACCAGACAGAGAATCGGCATCCCTATTTGCTGATGGAACATGATTTTAGAGGAACTGCAGAGAGAATTTTTCATATTTTGCCTACCTTTCAACAGGGGACGGATTTGGATAAGAAAATTCTCTGGGAATGGCTCCAGTTGATAGAGTATATGGCAGAAAATGGTGGCCAACATATGAGGATTGGTCTGGATTTGACATCTGGTTTCCTTGTCTTTTCTAGGATGGCTGCCCTTTTGAAACGGTATTTGGAATACAATCGTTTTATTGCCATTGAAGCCTATGACCCTAGTCGACATTATGATTTGTTAATTACCAACAACCCGATTCATAAGAAGGAACAGACACCAGTTTATTATTTAAAAAATGACTTGGATATCGAGGATTTGGCAAAGATTCGCCAGATGCTCTTTGCATAAAAGGCCTGAATTTTCAGGTCTTTTTTGTGAAATTCGCACAATCTCCTCACATTTTTTTAAAATTTAAAAAAAATTGATGAACAAGAAAGCGCTTTATTTTGTATACTAGTTACTGTAAAGAGGGAACCCCCTCAAGATTTTATCAGGAGGACAGCACATGTCACAAGAAAAATACATCATGGCTATTGACCAAGGAACGACCAGTTCTCGTGCCATCATTTTTAACAAAAAAGGAGAAAAGGTCAGCTCTAGTCAAAAAGAGTTTACTCAGATTTTCCCTCAAGCAGGTTGGGTTGAGCACAATGCCAATGAAATTTGGAACTCTGTTCAGTCAGTTATCGCGGGTGCTTTCATCGAAAGTGGTGTGAAACCAAGTCAAATCGAAGCCATCGGGATTACCAACCAGCGTGAAACAACTGTCGTCTGGGATAAGAAAACAGGTCTCCCTATCTATAATGCGATCGTTTGGCAATCACGCCAGACAGCACCTTTAGCTGAACAACTAAAAAGCCAAGGTTATGTGGAAAAATTCCATGAAAAGACTGGTTTGATCATCGATGCTTACTTCTCAGCGACTAAGGTTCGCTGGATTCTGGACCATGTAGAAGGTGCTCAAGAGCGAGCTGAAAAAGGAGAATTGCTCTTTGGTACCATTGATACTTGGTTGGTTTGGAAATTGACTGACGGTGCGGCTCATGTGACGGACTACTCAAATGCGGCTCGTACCATGCTCTATAACATTAAAGAACTCAAATGGGATGATGAGATTTTAGAAATCCTCAACATTCCTAAGGCTATGCTTCCAGAAGTTCGTTCTAACTCTGAAATCTACGGCAAGACTGCTCCATTCCATTTCTACGGTGGAGAAGTACCAATTTCAGGTATGGCTGGGGACCAACAGGCAGCCCTCTTCGGTCAGTTGGCCTTTGAACCAGGTATGGTCAAGAATACTTATGGAACAGGTTCTTTCATCATTATGAACACTGGTGAAGAGATGCAGTTGTCTGAAAACAACCTTTTGACAACGATTGGTTATGGAATCAACGGCAAGGTTTACTATGCCTTGGAAGGTTCTATCTTCATCGCAGGAAGTGCCATTCAGTGGCTTCGTGATGGACTTCGCATGGTTGAAAATTCACCAGAGTCTGAAAAATATGCTCTCAATTCTCACAACAATGACGAAGTTTATGTAGTACCTGCCTTTACAGGTCTAGGTGCTCCATATTGGAACCAAAATGCTCGTGGTTCGGTCTTTGGCTTAACTCGTGGAACAAGCAAAGAAGACTTTATCAAGGCAACCTTGCAATCTATCGCTTATCAAGTACGTGACATCATCGACACCATGCAAGTAGATGCTCAGACAGCTATCCAAGTCTTGAAGGTAGATGGCGGTGCAGCTATGAACAACTTCCTGATGCAGTTCCAGGCTGACATCTTGGGAATCGACATCGCACGCGCCAAAAACTTGGAAACAACTGCTCTGGGAGCAGCCTTCCTAGCAGGTTTGTCAGTAGGCTACTGGAAGGACTTGGATGAGTTGAAGCTCTTGAATGAGACTGGAGAACTCTTTGAGCCATCGATGAACGAATCTCGCAAGGAACAACTCTACAAGGGCTGGAAGAAGGCTGTGAAAGCAACGCAAGTCTTTGCGGAAATCGATGACTAATACTGGAAGAATAAAGCGACTCAGTTAGAAAGTGTGTAAATATGGAATTTTCAAAGAAAACACGTGAATTATCAATTAAAAAAATGCAGGAACGCACCCTGGACCTTTTGATTATCGGTGGAGGGATTACAGGAGCTGGTGTAGCTTTGCAGGCAGCAGCTAGTGGTCTTGACACTGGTTTGATTGAAATGCAGGACTTCGCAGAAGGAACTTCTAGCCGTTCAACAAAATTGGTCCACGGAGGTCTGCGTTACCTCAAACAATTTGACGTGGAAGTGGTGTCAGATACAGTTTCTGAGCGTGCAGTGGTTCAACAAATCGCTCCACACATTCCAAAACCAGATCCAATGCTCTTGCCAGTTTACGATGAGGATGGAGCGACCTTTAGCCTTTTCCGTCTCAAAGTAGCCATGGACTTGTATGACCTTCTGGCAGGTGTTAACAATACGCCAGCTGCTAACAAGGTCTTGAGCAAGGAAGAAGTCTTGGAACGCCAACCAAACTTGAAGAAAGAAGGTTTGGTAGGAGGTGGGGTTTATCTTGACTTCCGTAACAACGATGCGCGTCTCGTGATTGAAAACATCAAACGTGCCAACCAAGATGGTGCCCTCATTGCAAACCACGTTAAGGCAGAAGGCTTCCTCTTTGATGAAAGTGGCAAGATTACAGGTGTTGTAGCTCGTGATTTGTTGACAGACCAAGTCTTTGAAATCAAGGCTCGCCTAGTTATTAACACAACAGGTCCTTGGAGTGACAAGGTGCGTAATTTGTCCAATAAGGGAACCCAATTCTCACAAATGCGCCCAACTAAGGGAGTTCACTTGGTAGTGGATTCAAGCAAGATCAAGGTTTCACAGCCAGTTTACTTTGATACAGGTTTGGGAGACGGCCGGATGGTCTTTGTCCTCCCACGTGAAAACAAGACTTACTTTGGTACAACGGATACAGACTACACAGGCGATTTGGAACATCCAAAAGTGACGCAGGAAGATGTAGATTATCTACTTGGCATTGTCAACAACCGCTTCCCAGAAGCAAATATTACCATTGATGATATCGAAAGCAGCTGGGCTGGTCTTCGTCCATTGATTGCAGGCAATAGCGCTTCTGACTACAATGGAGGGAATAACGGAACCATTAGTGATGAGAGCTTCAATAGCTTGATTGCGACTGTCGAAGCTTATCTCTCGAAAGAAAAAACGCGTGAAGATGTTGAGTCTGCTGTCAGCAAGCTTGAAAGCAGTACATCTGAGAAACATTTGGATCCATCTGCAGTTTCTCGTGGCTCTAGCTTGGATCGTGATGATAATGGCCTTTTGACCCTTGCTGGTGGTAAAATTACAGACTACCGTAAGATGGCTGAAGGGGCTATGGAGCGCGTGGTTGAAATTCTTAAAGCAGAATTTGACCGTAGCTTTAAACTCATCAACTCTAAGACTTACCCTGTTTCAGGTGGAGAATTGAACCCAGCAAATGTGGATTCAGAAATCGAAGCCTTTGCGCAACTTGGAGTTTCACGTGGATTGGATAGCAAGGAAGCCCACTATCTTGCAAATCTTTACGGTTCAAATGCACCGAAGGTCTTTGCCCTTGCTCACAGCTTGGAACAAGCGCCAGGACTCAGCTTGGCAGATACCTTGTCCCTTCACTATGCAATGCGCAATGAGTTGGCTCTGAGCCCAGTTGACTTCCTCCTTCGTCGTACCAACCACATGCTCTTTATGCGTGATAGTTTGGATAGCATCGTTGAGCCAGTTCTGGATGAAATGGGACGATTCTATGATTGGACCGAAGAAGAAAAAGCAGCCTACCGTGCGGATGTCGAAGCAGCTCTTGCTCAAAACGATTTGGCAGAACTAAAAAATTAAGAAAAAGGAAAAGAGGTGGAGGGCAGCATTCCTTGTCGCCCGCCCCTTCTTTTAAATGGAGACAAAGATATGATGAAAGAGTTATTTGGAGAATTTTTGGGGACCTTAATCTTGATCCTCCTAGGAAATGGTGTTGTTGCAGGTGTGGTTCTTCCCAAAACAAAGAGCAACAATTCAGGATGGATCGTGATTACTATGGGATGGGGAATTGCTGTAGCCGTTGCGGCCTTTGTATCTGGCACGCTCAGTTCAGCCCACCTAAATCCAGCTGTGACGTTTGCGATGGCCTTAAAAGGAACGCTCTCTTGGGCTTCTGTTTTCCCTTATATCCTAGCCCAATTCGCAGGAGCGATGGTGGCTCAGATTTTGGTTTGGTTGCAATTCAAACCGCATTATGAGGCAGAAGAAAATGCAGGCAATATCCTAGCGACCTTTAGTACTGGACCAGCAATCAAGAACACAGTATCCAACTTGGTTAGCGAAATCCTTGGAACCTTTGTTTTGCTCTTGACAATCTTTGCCTTGGGGCTCTATGACCTTCAGGCAGGATTAGGGACCTTTGCAGTGGGGACCTTGATTGTTGGTATCGGTCTTTCACTAGGTGGGACAACGGGTTATGCCTTGAACCCAGCTCGTGACCTTGGACCTCGTATCATGCACAGCATCTTGCCAATTCCAAACAAGGGAGATGGAGACTGGTCTTATGCTTGGATTCCTGTTGTAGGACCTATCCTCGGAGCGGTCCTAGCAGTTCTCGTATTTTCACTTTTCTAAGATAAAAGAGTTATTGGCAACAGAGTTTGAGATGGAAATCTCAGGCTCTTTTTTGATGGCCAAAACATTAATATTTTAACTTATCTTAAAATAAGCTAAAACCAATTTTTAAGTTATGGTAAACAGTTGAAAAAAAGGTTGATAAAGTGGTAAAATGTTAGGAAGATAAGATGCTAACAATACATACTGATAGTTAATAGAAACAATATATTAATGGATAGCTTATGAAAAAACAACGAAATTTACATGTATTCTTAGGCCGGACGGCTCTATATTTTGTAATCTTGCTTGGTTTGCTTTATTTTTTTAGTTACCTTGGTCAGAGCCAAGGCACCTTTATTTATAATGAGTTCTAGTTTAAAGGAGAAGAGGAACAGTGTCTAATAAACCGATAAAAGATATGATTGAAACGATTGAGCACTTTGCTCAAACGCAACCAACATATCCTGTCTACAATGTTTTAGGTCAAGAACATACTTATGGTGAACTGAAGGCTGATTCGGATAGTTTGGCTGCAGCTATCGACCAACTAGGCTTACCTGAGAAATCTCCAGTCGTCGTTTTTGGCGGACAGGAATATGAGATGCTGTCTACCTTTGTTGCGCTGACTAAGTCGGGACATGCCTATATTCCAATTGATAGCCATTCGGCCTTGGAACGAGTTTCTGCTATCGTAGAAGTTGCAGAACCAAGTTTGATTATTGCCATCTCAGATTTTCCATTAGAGCAAACTAGCACACCGATGCTGAATTTAGAGCAAGTCCATGAAGCTTTTGCTCAAGCTTCTAGCTACGAGATGACCCATCCAGTCAAGGGAGATGACAACTACTACATCATCTTTACTTCTGGTACGACTGGTAAGCCTAAGGGAGTGCAGATCTCCCATGATAATCTCCTCAGCTTTACCAACTGGATGATTACAGATAAGGAATTTGCGACGCCAAGCCGTCCACAAATGCTGGCTCAGCCACCTTATTCTTTTGACCTATCTGTCATGTACTGGGCGCCAACCTTAGCACTGGGTGGTACGCTTTTCGCTCTTCCATCTGCCATTACTCAGGACTTCAAGCAACTCTTTGCAACGATTTTTTCCTTGCCAATCGCTATCTGGACTTCAACACCGTCCTTTGCAGATATGGCTATGTTGTCAGAAGACTTTAATAGTGAGAAAATGCCTGGCATTACGCATTTCTACTTTGATGGTGAAGAATTGACGGTCAAAACAGCTCAAAAACTGCGTGAGCGTTTCCCAGATGCCCGTATTATCAATGCTTACGGTCCAACAGAAGCGACAGTAGCCCTATCAGCTGTTGCCGTGACAGATGAGATGTTGAAGACTCTCAAACGCCTGCCAATCGGCTATACTAAGGCTGATTCTCCGACCTTCATCATTGATGAGCAAGGTAAGAAAGTTCCAAATGGTGAACAGGGAGAAATCATCGTTTCAGGGCCAGCTGTTTCAAAAGGCTATATGAATAATCCTGAAAAAACGGCAGAAGCTTTCTTTGAGTTCGAAGGTCTTCCAGCCTACCACACAGGTGATGTGGGAACCATGACAGATGAAGGCTTACTTCTCTATGGTGGACGCATGGATTTCCAGATTAAGTTTAATGGTTATCGCATTGAGCTGGAAGATGTCTCTCAAAACCTCAACAAGTCTCGCTTTATCGAGTCGGCTGTTGCTGTCCCACGTTATAACAAGGACCACAAGGTACAAAATCTACTGGCCTATGTCATCCTAAAAGACGGTGTCCGTCAGCAGTTTGAACGTGATATCGATATTACCAAAGCTATCAAGGAAGACCTAGCAGATATCATGATGTCCTATATGATGCCGTCTAAGTTTCTTTATCGAGATAGTTTGCCACTAACGCCTAATGGTAAAATTGATATCAAGGGCTTGATTAACGAGGTAAACAGTAGATGATGGAGCTTTATAAACAGCTACCTCATTTGGAACCTTATGGTGATCTTCAGTACTTTTTATACGTAATTGTTGCGACTTTACCTATCTTTATCGGTCTTTTTTTCAAGAAACGCTTTGCCTTGTACGAGGTGCTTGTTAGCCTCTTCTTTATCGTCACCATGTTGGTCGGTGGAAAGACGAATCAAATAAGCGCTTTGATCCTTTATGTTATCTGGCAAGTACTGCTTGTATCTTTCTACAAAAGGTACAGGAAACAACGGGATAGTAAATGGATATTTTACCTGGTTAGCTTTCTATCCCTATTGCCAATCGTCTTTGTGAAAGTATCTCCTGCTATTCATGGACCTCAATCTTTGTTTGGATTTTTAGGGATTTCTTACTTAACCTTTCGTGCAGTTGGGGTTATCGTTGAGTTGAGAGACGGTGTCATCAAAGATTTAACGATTTGGCAATTCTTACGTTTTCTTCTCTTTATGCCGACTTTCTCAAGTGGTCCCATTGATCGTTTCAAACGCTTCAATGAAAATTACGAGACCATTCCTGAGCGGGATGAGCTGATGGATATGCTAGAAGAGGCTGTCAAATATATCATGCTGGGCTTCCTCTACAAGTTTATCTTGGCTCACATTTTAGGAGAGACATTATTGCCTCCGCTGAAAAATTTGGCCTTGCAGACAGGTGGTTTCTTTAACCTCTACGCTTTAGCGGTCATGTACACCTTTGGTATGGAGCTCTTCTTTGACTTTGCGGGCTACTCTATGTTTGCCTTAGCCATTTCAAACTTGATGGGTATTCATAGTCCTATCAACTTTAACAAGCCCTTTTTGTCAAGGGATTTAAAAGAGTTTTGGAATCGCTGGCACATGAGTCTGTCTTTCTGGTTCCGTGACTTTGTCTTTATGCGGATGGTCATGGTGTTGACCAGAAAGAAGGTCTTTAAAAATCGCAATGTCACTTCAAGTGTAGCCTATATTCTCAATATGCTGATTATGGGATTTTGGCATGGTGTGACCTGGTACTACATCGCCTATGGACTTTTTCATGGGATTGGGCTGGTCATCAATGATGCTTGGGTTCGTAAGAAAAAAACACTCAATAAAGAACGGAAAAAAGCTGGAAAGGGTTCCTTACCTGAGAATCGCTGGATTCAGTTGCTTGGCATGGTTGTCACCTTCCATGTCGTGATGGTTTCATTCTTAATCTTTTCTGGATTTTTGAATGATTTATGGTTTAAAAAATAAAAGGATATGAAAAATGGATATCAAATCAGAAGTTATTGAAATTATTGATGAGTTGTTTATGGAAGATGTTTCTGACATGATGGATGAAGATCTTTTTGATGCTGGTGTCTTGGATAGCATGGGAACGGTTGAATTGATTGTTGAGATTGAAAACCGTTTTGACATTCGTGTTCCAGTGACGGAATTCGGTCGTGATGACTGGAATACGGCTAATAAAATCGTAGAAGGTATTACGGAGTTGAAGAATGCTTAAACGCTTGTGGCTGATCTTCGGGCCTATCTTCATTGCTGGATTTTTGGTTCTTCTACTCATCTTTTTTTATCCAAGTACAACAAGCCATAATTTGACGGAGGAAAAATACTCGGCGGCTTCTGTTAGTGCAGAGAGTTTTAAAGAGAGAAGCCAAAAAGTAAGGGCTCTTACGGATCCAAATATGCGTTTTATTCCTTTTCTAGGGTCTAGTGAATGGATTCGATTTGATAGTGTCCATCCAGCTGTTTTAGCGGAAAAATATCATCGTCCCTATCGTCCTTACTTTCTAGGTCAAGCAGGAGCAGCCTCTCTCAATCAATATTTTGGCCTACAGCAAATTTTGCCAGAAATAGAGAATAAGCAGGCTGTATTTGTGATTTCGCCTCAGTGGTTTACGGAGACAGATTATGAACCCGCAGCGTTTCAGAGATTTTTTAACAGCGACCAATTGACAGCTTTTTTGGGAAATCAATCTGGTGACATTGCTGCAAAGCATGCGGCTATTCGATTGTTAAAGCAGAATCCTAATGTTGCATTAAAAGGCATTGTTCAAAAACTGTCAAAGGGTGAAGAATTATCAGATGTTGATCAGGTTGCTATTGATATTTTTGCGCGATTCAACGAAAAACAATCCGCTCTCTTTGGACAATTCTCCATTCGAGGACAACTCAAGTACAAGGAACACGTGGAGAACTATTTAAAAGATCTTCCGGAACAATTTTCTTATGATGAGTTAGAAAAAATTGTTCGTAAGGACGCAGAAGCAAATACGACCAATAACGATATGGGGATGGAAAATCATTTCTATACGAGGGAGATTCAAAAGGATTTAAAAAAATGGGAAGGATATCAAAAAAATTACAACTTCCTCAAGTCCTCCGAGTACAATGATTTGCAGCTGGTCCTCAATCAATTTGCTAAGTCGAATGTCAATGTGCTCTTTGTCATTCAGCCGGTTAACAAGAAGTGGATGGAGTACACAGGGCTCAGTGAAGAGATGTACCAGCATGCAGTGGAGAAAATTCGTTACCAATTAGAAAGTCAGGGTTTTACCAATATTGCTGATTTTTCAAAAAATGGAGGGGACCCTTATTTTGTTAAAGATACCATTCATCTAGGATGGTTAGGTTGGCTAGCTTTTGATAAGGTTGTCAATCCTTTCTTGACGGATCCGAAACCAGCTCCAGACTACAAGATGAATGACCGCTTCTTTAGCAAGGACTGGGCGACCTATGATGGGAACATCAAAGATTTCCAATAAAATGAGCTAAAAGTTTGGGATTTGAACCCAAGCTTTTTTGTTTAAATGGCGAATATTTAAGATTCAAATAGGTCAAAAGTTTCAAAATTTTTAGAAATAGCGTATAATATAAAAGAGAAAAAGAAAAGAAAGGGATTTTAAAATGAACAAACGTTCTTTGTTACCTGTCTTATCGACAGCCCTGTTAGCTCCAGCCTTCTTAGCTGGACAAGTATACGCTGAAGAAGCAACAACTCCTGCAGAAAGTTCAGCTGTTGTAGCGACTCCAGCTACGTCGGCGACTCCAGCTCCTGTTGAGAGCCCTGCGGTACCGGAAACTTCGGCAACTTCAGAAGCGGTTGTACCTACAGAAGCTCCGTCAGCTCCTGCTGAATCTACTAAAAGCGAAGAAAAGGACACTGTTATCTTACACACCAATGATGTCCATGGTCGTATTGTAGAGGAAAAGGGAGTAATTGGAGATGCCAAGTTAGCAACTGTCATTGAGCAGGAACGTGCGAAATCAAATCAAAATACTCTAGTTGTTGATGCGGGAGACGCTTTCCAAGGTTTACCGATTTCCAACTCTACTAAGGGTGAAGCGCGCGCTGAAATTCTCAATCAGATGCAGTATGATGCAATGGCAGTAGGAAACCATGAGTTTGACTTTGGTTTAGACGAAGCTAAGAAATACAAGGAGATCTTGAAATTCCCATTACTTAGCTCAAATACCTATGTCAATGGAGCTCGTCTTTTTGAAGCTTCTACAATCGTTGATAAAGATAAGACTGTGGAAGGTGATGAGTTTGTTGTAATCGGCGTGACAACACCTGAAACAGCAACCAAAACTCACCCTAAAAATGTCAAAGGGGTAACTTTTACAGATCCAATCTCTGAAGTCAATAAGGTCATCGAAGAAGTTCAAGCCAAGGCTCGTGCAGAAGGTAAGGACTACAAACACTATGTTGTGCTGGCTCACTTGGGTGTGGATACCACAACCCCAGTAGAATGGCGTGGTTCAACTTTGGCAGAAGCTCTCTCTAAAAATCCTCGTCTCAAAGGCAAACGTGTGACAGTTATTGATGGGCATTCTCATACAGTAGCTTCCACAACTTATGGCGACAATGTTACCTATAACCAAACAGGAAGTTACCTTCATAATGTTGGGAAGGTTATCTACAAATCACGTCAGCTTTTGGGCAATCCAACTCAGATTCCGGCTGCTGATGCTAAAAAATTACCAGCCAATCCAACAGTTGAAAAACTAGTCAAAGACATTAAACAAAAATACGATGCTGAAAATGCTGTTGAAGTCGTTTCAAACAGCCCTGTAGAACTAAACGGTGATCGTGAAAATGTTCGGGTCCGTGAAACCAACCTCGGAAACGTCGTGGCAGACTCGCTCTATCAGTATGGTCAAACAGGATTTAGCCATCCGACTGACATCGCTGTGACAAATGGTGGTGGCTTGCGTGAAACCATTGCAAAAGGCAAACCAATCACCAAAGGAAATGTCATTGCTGTTCTTCCATTTGGAAATACCATTTCACAAATCCAAGTGACGGGGCAACAAGTCTTAGATATGTTTGAAAAATCACTCGGATCTATCTTGCAGGTCGATAAGGATGGCAAGAAGGTCTTGGATGAGAACGGGCAACCATTGTTGGAGCCAAGTGGTGGTTTCTTGCAAGTTTCAGGTGTGAAGGTCTACTATGATACCAACCTACCATCAGGAAAACGTGTCTTGGCCATCCAGGTTAAAAACCGTGCAACTGGTCGTTATGAACTACTGGACCTTGCAAAAACATACTATCTTGCAACCAATGATTTCCTAGCTGCGGGTGGTGATGGATACACTATGTTGGGTGGTGCGCGTGAAGAAGGCCCGTCTATGGATGCAGCCTTTGAAGAGTATCTTAAAACCGCTGATTTGACCCAGTATGAAAAGATCAACCCGAACTCACGGACGATTTCTGTGGATTCTAAAAACTTTAGTCTGCCAGTAGAAACGCCTCAAACGAATGCAGCTGCTAGCGATGCGACTACAAATGTACCACTTACTTATGAGGTGGCAGGTCAATTTAGCAAGAAGGCAGTTGTCTCAGAAAAAGCTCTCCCAAATACAGGAAGTGAACAGTCCATCTTCTTGCTCTTGATGGGAATGGTAGCTGGTTTGACAGGTATCTTATCGAGTCGAAAACCAAAGCAAAAATAGGTTAAATTTTACATCTAGAAGAGTCTAGGGAAACGTTTTTACGCCTTTTTCCCTTGACTCTTTTTTGGTTTATGATATAATTAACCAGTAAAGAATCGGTGGCTATCTCTATTTTTTACGAAAAAGATAGCTTGGGAAGGAGTAACACATGAGACAGCTTGCACAGGAAATCGATAACTTTTTAAACGAGGTGATCTTGAGATCTGAGAACCAGCATGAAATTCTAATCGGGCATTGCACAAGTGACGTTGCCTTGACCAATACTCAGGAACACATCCTCATGCTCTTGTCAGAAGAATCCCTAACCAACTCGGAGTTGGCCCGTCGTCTTAACGTCAGTCAGGCGGCAGTGACCAAGGCTATCAAGTCTTTGGTCAAAGAGGGCATGTTAGAGACATCCAGAGATCCAAAGGATGCGCGTGTGATCTTTTATCAACTGACAGAGCTAGCTCGACCGGTGGCAGAGGAACACCACCATCATCATGAACACACGCTCTTAGCCTATGAACAAGTGGCAAGTCAGTTTACTCCAAATGAACAAGAAGTGATCCAGCGGTTTTTAACTGCTTTAGTAGGAGAAATCAAATAATGCGGTATATTACAGTAGAGGACTTGTCTTTCTATTATGACAAGGAACCTGTCCTCGAGCATATCAACTACAGTGTTGATAGTGGGGAGTTTGTCACCCTGACTGGTGAAAATGGAGCTGCCAAGACGACGCTGATCAAGGCTAGTCTAGGCATCTTGCAGCCAAGATTTGGCAAGGTAACCATCTCAAAGACAAATACTCATGGGAAAAAGCTTAGGATAGCCTATCTTCCCCAGCAGATTGCCAGTTTTAATGCTGGCTTTCCAAGTACAGTTTATGAATTTGTAAAGTCGGGTCGTTATCCGCGAAAGGGCTGGTTCCGCCGCTTGAACGCCCATGATGAGGAGCATATCAAGGCTAGTCTAGACTCAGTTGGTATGTGGGAACACCGTGACAAACGAATTGGCTCCCTTTCGGGAGGGCAAAAGCAACGAGCAGTGATTGCTCGGATGTTTGCTTCTGACCCAGATATCTTTGTCCTAGATGAGCCGACGACAGGGATGGATGCAGGGAGTAAAAATGAATTTTACGAACTCATGCACCATAGTGCCCACCATCATGGCAAGGCCGTTTTGATGATTACCCATGATCCTGAGGAGGTCAAGGACTATGCGGATCGCAATATTCATCTAGTCCGTAACCAAGACTCACCATGGCGTTGTTTTAACGTTCACGAAAGCGACCAGGAGGTGGAACATGCTTAGTTTGTTATCCTATGACTTTATGCAGCGTGCCTTCTTGGCGGTCATTGCCATGAGTCTCTTTTCTCCAGTTCTTGGGACCTTCCTTATCTTACGTCGTCAGAGTCTCATGAGCGATACCCTCAGTCACGTTTCTCTATCAGGGGTAGCCTTTGGTCTGGTTTTGGGAATTTCTCCAACTATTTCAACCATTGCTATTGTCTTGATCGCAGCGGTCTTTCTAGAGTATCTCCGGACAGTCTATAAGAACTTTATGGAAATCGGGACAGCCATCCTCATGTCAACAGGCCTTGCAGTGTCTCTGATAGTCATGAGTAAGGGGAAAAGTTCGAGTTCCATGAGTTTGGACCAATATCTCTTTGGTTCGATTGTGACCATTAGCCAGGAGCAGGTGATTTTCCTCTTTGCCATTGCTGCGGTCGTTTTGCTCTTGACTTTCTTGTTCTTGCGACCAATGTATATCCTGACTTTTGATGAGGACACGGCCTTTGTGGATGGCTTGCCAGTTCGTACCATGTCCATCCTCTTTAACATGGTGACAGGAGTGGCCATTGCCCTTATGATTCCAGCAGCAGGAGCTCTTTTGGTATCGACCATTATGGTCTTGCCAGCTAGTATTGCCCTTCGTCTGGGGAAAAACTTCAAATCCGTTATGTTACTAGCCAGCGCTATTGGCTTTTTGGGAATGGTGGCAGGACTTTATATTTCCTACTATGCGGAAACACCTGCTAGCGCTAGTATCACCATTATCTTTGTAGCTGTCTTTTTGTTAGTCAGTCTACTGAAACGTTTTATCAAATAGGAGAATGAAATGAAAAAACTAAGCTTACTACTGGCTAGTCTATGTGCCCTGTTTTTAGTGGCTTGTTCCAATCAAAAACAGGCAGATGGGAAACTCAATATCGTGACAACCTTTTACCCTGTCTACGAATTTACCAAGCAAGTCGCAGGAGATACTGCTAATGTAGAACTTCTAATCGGTGCTGGTACAGAACCTCACGAATATGAACCGTCTGCCAAGGCAGTTGCTAAAATCCAAGATGCAGATACCTTTGTCTATGAAAATGAAAACATGGAAACTTGGGTTCCAAAATTGTTAGAATCCTTGGATAAGAAAAAGGTGAAAACCATCAAGGCGACAGGCAATATGCTCCTCTTGCCAGGTGGTGAGGAAGAAGAGGAAGGGCATGATCATGGTGGTGAAGGTCACCATCACGACTACGATCCCCACGTTTGGCTTTCACCAGCACGCGCCATCAAACTGGTAGAGCATATCCGTGACAGCTTGTCAGCAGATTATCCTGATAAAAAAGAGACTTTTGAGAAGAATGCGGCTGCCTATATTGAAAAATTGCAAGCATTGGACAAGGCCTACACAGATGGCTTGTCTCAAGCCAAACAAAAGAGCTTTGTGACTCAGCACGCTGCCTTTAACTACCTTGCCTTAGACTACGGTCTCAAGCAAGTATCCATCTCAGGTCTCTCACCAGATGCAGAGCCATCAGCAGCACGTTTGGCAGAATTGACCGAGTATATCAAGAAAAACAAGATTTCTTATATCTACTTTGAAGAAAATGCCTCACAAGCCCTCGCCAATACACTTTCAAAAGAAACAGGTGTCAAACTAGACGTGCTCAATCCGCTAGAAAGTCTGACAGAAGAAGCAACCAAGGCCGGTGAGGACTACATCTCCGTGATGGAGAAAAACCTCAAGGCTTTGAAGCAGACAACGGACCAAGAAGGACCAGAAATCGAGCCAGAGAAGGAAGAAAATACCAAGACAGTTCACAATGGTTACTTTGAAGATGCAGATGTCAAAGATCGTACCTTGAGTGACTATGTTGGCAACTGGCAGTCGGTCTATCCTTTCCTTGAAGATGGGACCTTTGATCAAGTTTTTGACTACAAGGCTAAGTTGACTGGTAAGATGACCAAGGATGAGTACAAGGCCTACTATAGAAAAGGCTATCAGACAGATGTGACTAAGATCAACATCACGGACAACACTATGGAATTTGTTCAAGGTGGTCAAAGCAAGAAGTTCACCTACAAGTATGTCGGCAAGAAAATCTTGACTTATAAGAAAGGCAATCGTGGTGTGCGCTTCCTCTTTGAAGCGACAGATGCGGACGCTGGACAGTTCAAGTATGTTCAGTTTAGTGACCACAATATCGCCCCAGTCAAGGCAGAACATTTCCATATCTTCTTTGGAGGCACAAGCCAAGAAGCCCTCTTTGAAGAAATGGATAACTGGCCAACCTACTACCCAGATAACCTATCTGGTCAAGAAATCGCCCAAGAAATGTTAGCGCATTGATGCAAGAGAGAATCCCGCAAATCTGCGGGATTTTTTGCTGGAAACGATTAGGTTGTTAGGTATTATAGTACCACAGTTGTGCTGTTCACAATGTGATAAAGAGGTCATTTTCTACTGGCTGATTCTCACTAGCTGGCGAATGCAAAAGCTACGATTGTACAAATTATAGAATCTTTTCAGGGGATTTAGGAAGGAATCTTAGTCATATTGACGCTGCTATCGCTTTTTGTTATAGTCAAGGAGAGAGCGGTCTGGAACACTAGTTTATTCACAGTCTGTGGATAAGTCTTGGAGGAAATGACATACAACTCAGGGTGTTGAAGTATCCTGAAAATAGTTTCGTATATTAGTGACTTTCTAGAAAGCTAGTAGAAACCCTAGTACAGAGCTGTTTGACAAAGGTATGTTTAGGGTGAAGGCTTCCAAGTCTAAGAGCTGGATTTTGGAGAAACTAGTTTTTAGGCATGTTTTCTTATCCACAAGTTGTGGATAACTGTAGAGAGTCAGCTTGTAGATCAACTTCAGGTCCAAGTTTCATAAAAGAAGAACCTTTGCGCGGTGCAAAGGTTCTTTTGGTTAGGAGTGATTTGGTAGCCAGCTGAGGGTGAAGGTCAGTTGCTCAGCTTTCAAGAGGTCTTGGTGTTGAAGGCTAGATACTATGGTCTTGTCCAGTCGGCATTCTTTGACAAAGTTGAAATGGCTGTGGTTTTGCTCGGCATGGATATCCAGCCATTTATTTTCCTTAGCTAGGTGGATACGGAGGTGGTCAAAGAGAGGAATTCCGAGATCGTAACTTGGTTTGCCTGGACAGGTCGGGTAGAATCCAAGAGCTGACCAGATGTACCAAGCAGAGAGACTGCCATTGTCCTCATCGCCAGGATAGGCTTCCCAGCTGGGGTGAAAGGCTTTCTGACGCAAGGTTTTGATGAGTAGAGCAGTGTAGTCAGTGTAGTCGCTGTAGCGAAAGAGATAAGGTATGTGGAAGCTAGGCTGGTTGGAGATGGCGAGTTGTCCAAAGGGAGCTGTTGCCATCTCGCTCATTTCATGAATCTCGTAACCATAGCCGGTGGTTTCAAAGAGAGGAGCGTCCTGACAGGCTTTCAAAAGATAATTGCTGAAGGCTTCTTTTCCACCTATAAGCTGGATTAAGCCTGGGATGTCATGGAGTACGCCTAAAGTCGCTTGAATGGCAGAGCATTCGGCGTAGTCGCGTCCCCAACTATAGGGAGAGAAGTCAGGGCGGAAGTTTCCTTGGCTGTCTCGGGCTCGCATGTAACCTGTCTCAGCGTCAAATAGATGGCGGTAATTTTGTGACGAAGTTCTATAAGTTTCCGCGATGTCATTCTGACCAAGCTTTTCGGCACAGTTGGCGATACAAAAATCGCTATAGGCGTAGTCAAGGGTGTGACTGACACTTTCGTTGTGGTCGGTAGAAAGATAACCTAATTCTTGGTATTGGGCTAGTCCGTGACGACCATTGATGCCGAGAGGGTCGGACTTGGTGGCTGTCTGCAGCATGGCTTGGAGGAGTTCTTCTTCCAAATTGGGAGCCATGTCCTTGCAGGCGCTATCTGCGATAATGCCATCTAAAAGGGTACCGGGCATCATGCCACGTTCATCTGGGGCCAGCCATTTTGGAAGGAATCCAGTATCGCGGTAGCTATTGAGAAAGCCTTCTAAAAAGAGACGATAGTGTTCCGGTATGATAAGGGCAAAGAGGGGAAATGTAGTCCGGAAGGTATCCCAGAAACCATTGTTGCTAAAGAGGATGCCGGGCTTGACAGTACCAGTAGCTAGATCCATGTGGATGGCTTGCCCTGACTCGTTCACTTCATAAAATGTCTGTGGGAAGAGGAAGAGTCTGTAGAGGCAGTGGTCAAAGAAGGTTCGGTCAGCCTTTCCTGTTTCCAGCACATCAAAACGATGTAGGAGATTTTCCCAGTCTGCTTGGGCATTTGCTTTACAGCTATCAAAGTCCGTTTGAGGTAGATTAAATAGCGCTTGAGAAGGAGAAATAAAGGAAGTCGCTAGTTGAATCTCGGCTTGACTGCTTGCTAAGTCAATTCGCCAGTCTCCCTCTTCTTGTGTGATAGCAAGAATATCCGTATTCATTTGCAGGACTGTGAACAGTATCAGCGGATTTTTGTTGGTCTCTGTTTTTCCCTCTTGACGCAGGGCAAGAGTCCGCTTATCTATTTGTTCTACTGTCAGTTCATCTGCTGCGTGAAGATAGAGGGATAGGGCTTTGCCTTGCTTTTGCTCCAAACGAATAGAAGCGCCATAGCAAGTCGGTGTGAGCTGGGTTCCAATCTGATAGCGCAGGGAGAAAATCTTCAGATAATGAGGCTGGAAAGAGGCCTTATCTAGGTCAAAGGAAGACTGACGATGGAAGAGGCTGTCTCCACCTAGCTGGCCTGTAACAGGTGTCAGAAGGAGCCAAGAGTAGTCCCCAATCCAAGGACTGGGTTGGTGGGTTAATCGAATCCCCTGAAAAATGGGCAGATGCGGATCGAAGAACCAAGCTCCCTCCTGGTCACTGGTCTGGGGCACAAAATAATTCATCCCAAAAGGCACGCCTGTGTATGGTAGGGTATTTCCCCGAGAGAAGGCATGCTTGCTAGCAGTCCCAAAGCGGGTATCGATGGTTTCAAGTATTGGTTTCATAGTCTTTCCTTTAGCTGTTTTTCTACATTATATCAGAAAAATGAGGCCTTTAGATATGGGGTTCGAAAGTAAGCAATTTTGTAGAAAAATGACTATCATTTGTGTATGTATTTTCTGTCTCAAAAACTATATACTGAACATGAAACTTGTTTGAAAGAGGAAACTGCACGATGATTTATTCGAAAGAAATTGTTAGAAAATGGTTAGACGAAGTAGCAGAGCGGGCTAAGGACCATCCGGAGTGGGTGGATGTCTTTGAGCGTTGCTACACCGACACCTTGGACAATACGGTCGAGATTCTAGAAGATGGCTCAACTTTTGTCTTGACAGGGGATATTCCTGCTATGTGGCTTCGGGATTCGACGGCCCAACTCAGACCCTACCTTCATGTGGCTAAAAAAGATCCTCTCTTGCGTCAGACCATTGCAGGTCTGGTCAAGCGTCAGATGACCTTGGTACTCAAGGATCCTTATGCCAATTCCTTCAATATTGAGGAAAACTGGAAGGGGCACCATGAGACTGACCATACCGACCTTAATGGCTGGATTTGGGAACGCAAGTATGAGGTGGACTCACTTTGCTATCCTTTGCAGTTGGCTTATCTCCTTTGGAAAGAGACTGGAGAGACTAGTCAGTTTGATGAGACTTTTGTCGCAGCGACCAAGGAAATTCTTCATCTGTGGACGGTGGAACAAGACCACAACAATTCTCCTTATCGTTTTGTTCGGGATACAGACCGCAAGGAAGATACTCTGGTAAATGATGGCTTTGGACCTGACTTTGCAGTGACAGGTATGACCTGGTCAGCTTTTCGTCCGAGTGATGACTGCTGCCAGTATAGCTACTTGATTCCGTCCAATATGTTTGCTGTAGTAGTCTTGGGGTACGTGCAAGAAATCTTTGCAGAACTGGATCTAGCTGATAGCGAGGGTATTATTGCTGACGCTAAGCGTCTCCAAGAAGAGATCCAAGAAGGCATCGAAAATTATGCCTACACCACCAACAGCAAGGGCGAAAAGATTTACGCCTTTGAAGTGGATGGTTTAGGGAATGCTAGCATCATGGATGATCCAAATGTACCTAGTCTGCTGGCGGCGCCTTATCTGGGCTATTGCGACATTGAAGACGAAGTGTATCAAGCCACACGCCGTACCATTCTGAGCCCTGAAAATCCATACTTCTACCAAGGAGAATACGCTAGCGGTCTCGGAAGTTCTCATACCTTCTATCGCTATATCTGGCCAATCGCCCTTTCTACCCAAGGCTTGACAACAAGTGATAAGGCAGAGAAGAAATTCTTGCTGGATCAGCTGGTTGCTTGCGATGGGGGCACAGGTGTCATGCATGAGAGCTTCCACGTGGACGACCCAACGCTTTACTCTCGTGAATGGTTCTCTTGGGCCAACATGATGTTCTGCGAGTTGGTCTTGGATTACTTGGATATCCGTTAAGGAGCGCGCTTTAGTTTCACCGATTCGTGTCAGAATCACACCTTTACATTTAAAACGTTAAAATTTAAATTTAGAATGAGGTTTTACTTCATGGAAAATGTTGTTGTACATATTATCTCACATAGTCACTGGGATCGTGAGTGGTACTTGCCTTTTGAAAGCCACCGGATGCAGTTGGTGGAATTGTTTGACAATCTTTTTGATCTCTTTGAAAATGACCCTGAGTTCAAGAGTTTCCACTTGGATGGACAAACCATTGTCCTTGATGACTATTTGGAAATTCGCCCTGAAAATCGCGATAAGGTCCAAGGTTACATCGACCAAGGCAAACTTAAAATTGGTCCCTTTTACATCTTGCAGGATGACTACTTGATTTCAAGTGAAGCCAACGTCCGCAATACCTTGATTGGTCAAGCTGAATGTGCAAAATGGGGCAAATCAACCCAGATTGGTTACTTCCCAGATACCTTTGGAAATATGGGACAAGCTCCTCAAATCCTTCAGAAATCAGGCATTCACGTGGCAGCCTTTGGGCGTGGTGTGAAGCCGATTGGATTTGACAACCAAGTTCTCGAAGATGAGCAGTTTACTTCCCAGTTTTCAGAAATGTACTGGCAGGGTGCGGACGGAAGCCGCGTCCTCGGTATCCTCTTTGCCAACTGGTACAGTAACGGGAATGAAATCCCAGTTGATAAGGACGAGGCCCTAACTTTCTGGAAACAAAAATTGTCAGACGTGCGTGACTACGCTTCGACCAACCAATGGTTGATGATGAACGGATGTGACCACCAGCCTGTACAGCGCAATCTGAGTGAAGCCATTCGTGTGGCTAATGAACTCTTCCCAGATGTGACCTTTGTGCATAGTTCATTTGACGACTATGTCCATGCAGTAGAAAGTGCTCTACCGGAGCAGTTATCAACGGTTACAGGTGAGTTGACAAGTCAGGAAACAGATGGTTGGTACACACTTGCCAACACTTCTTCATCACGCATTTACCTCAAACAAGCCTTCCAAGAAAATAGCAACTTGCTAGAACAAGTGGTGGAGCCATTGACCGTAATCACTGGCGGCCACAACCATAAGGATCAGTTGACCTATGCTTGGAAAGTCCTTCTACAAAATGCGCCACATGACAGTATCTGTGGCTGTAGCGTGGACGAGGTTCACCGTGAGATGGAGACACGTTTTGCCAAGGTCAACCAAGTTGGAAATTTCGTTAAGACCAATCTTCTCAACGAGTGGAAGGGCAAAATCGCAACTCATGAAGCCCAAAACGACCATCTCTTTACGGTTATCAATACAGGCTTGCATGACAAGGTTGATACTGTCAGCACAGTGATTGATGTGGCGACTTGTGATTTCAAAGAATTGCACCCAACAGAAGGCTATAAGAAGATGGCAGCCTTGACCTTGCCAAACTACCGTGTCGAAGACTTGGAAGGACATGCTGTAGAAGCGAAAATCGAAGATTTGGGAGCTAATTTTGAGTATGATTTACCAAAAGACAAGTTCCGTCAGGCTCGTATCGCTCGACAAGTGCGCGTGACAGTGCCGGTTCATCTGGCACCACTTTCTTGGACAACCTTCCAATTGCTTGAAGGAGAACAAGAACACCGTGACGGTATTTACCAAAATGGAGTGATTGATACGCCATTTGTAACGGTAAGTGTGGATGAAAACATCACAGTCTACGACAAGACAACTCATGAAGCTTATGAAGATGTTGTTCGCTTTGAAGACCGTGGTGACATCGGAAATGAGTACATCTACTTCCAACCAAAAGGAACAGAACCTATCTACGCCGAGCTGAAAGGCTATGAAGTTTTGGAAAATACAGCTCGTTTTGCCAAGATTTTGCTCAAGCATGAATTGACAATTCCAGTAAGTGCAGACGAAAAATTGGATGCAGAACAAAGAGGCATCATCGAGTTTATGACGCGTGAAGCTGGGCGCTCAGAAGAATTGACAAGCATTCTTCTTGAAACAGAGATGACCGTCTTTGTTGACAATCCACAAATTCGTTTCAAGACTCGCTTTACTAACACAGCCAAGGACCACCGTATCCGTCTCTTGGTTAAGACTCATAACACTCGTCCAAGCAATGACTCTGAAAGTATCTATGAGGTGGTGACAAGACCAAACAAACCAGCTGCTTCTTGGGAAAATCCTGAAAATCCACAACACCAACAAGCCTTTGTCAGCCTTTATGATGATGAAAAAGGGGTGACGGTGGCTAATAAAGGACTGCACGAGTATGAAATCCTTGGAGATGACACTATTGCAGTGACCATTCTTCGTGCCTCAGGTGAGTTAGGAGACTGGGGTTACTTCCCAACACCAGAGGCTCAGTGCTTGCGCGAGTTTGAAGTCGAGTTTGCTCTGGAATGCCACCAAGCAGGGGAACGCTTCTCAGCTTTCCGTCGTGCCAAAGCCTTTCAAACACCATTCACTAGTCTTCAGGTCGCTAAACAAGAAGGAAGTGTGGCAGCGACTGGCAGCCTCTTGAGCCATGCGGCGCTCAGCTTACCACAAGTCTGCCCGACAGCCTTTAAGGTAGCTGAAAATGAAGAAGGATATGTTTTCCGTTACTACAATATGAGCCAAGAAAATGTGCGCATATCTGAACACCAACAAACCATTCTTGACTTACTTGAGCGACCATATCCAGTTCATTCAGGACTCTTAGCACCACAAGAAATTCGCACAGAATTGATCAAAAAAGAAGACATTTAACAGTTTTAAAGTGTTTGATAACTAATACTATGAGATAGAAAGGAGGGGCGAAAGAGTAAGGACTAACTACTGATTCGCCCCTTTTTATGGGAAGAACAATGACCATTGCAACGATTGATATCGGAGGGACTGGGATTAAGTTTGCCAGTCTGACTCCTGATGGGAAAATATTGGATAAGACAAGCATCCCAACTCCAGAAAGTTTGGAGGATCTACTAGCTTGGCTAGACCAACGCTTGTCAGAACAAGATTATAGTGGGATCGCCATGAGTGTTCCAGGCGCGGTCAATCAAGAAACAGGTGTGATTGAGGGAATCAGTGCCGTGCCTTATATTCATGGCTTTTCTTGGTATGAAGCTCTTGCTCATCATCAACTCCCTGTCCATCTAGAAAATGACGCCAACTGTGTTGGACTTAGTGAACTGCTGGCTCACCCAGAGATTGAAAATGCAGCCTGTGTCGTTATTGGGACAGGAATTGGCGGAGCTATGATTATCAATGGAAAACTTCACCGAGGTCGTCATGGCTTGGGAGGAGAGTTTGGCTATATGACAACCATTGCACCTGCTGAAAAACTCAACAACTGGTCGCTACTAGCCTCTACAGGAAACATGGTTCGCTACGTAATTGAAAAATCTGGTCAGACTGACTGGGATGGTCGCAAGATTTACCAAGAGGCCGCAGCAGGCAATGCTCTCTGTCAAGAAGCTATTTTGCGCATGAACCGCAATCTGGCGCAAGGTTTGCTCAATATTCAGTATCTGATTGATCCAGATGTCATTAGTCTGGGTGGCTCTATCAGCCAAAACCCTGATTTTATCCAAGGCGTCAGGAAGGCTGTCGATAACTTTGTCGAGACCTACGAAGAATACACGGTCGCACCAGTTATCCAGGCCTGCACCTATCACGCAGATGCCAATCTCTACGGTGCCCTTGTCAACTGGCTACAGGAGGAAAATCAATGGTAAGATTTACAGGACTTAGTCCCAAACAAACTCAGGCAATCGACTTGCTGACAAAACATATCTCTTTACCAGATGTGGAAGTGGCAGTCGCTCAGTCTGACCAAGCCTCTATCTCTATCAAGGGTGAGGGAGGCCACTATCAACTAACCTATCGCAAACCTCACCAACTTTACCGCGCCTTGTCCTTGTTAGCAACAGCTCTAGCAGAAGGTGACAAGGTAGACCTTGAAGAACAAGCTGCTTACGAAGATTTGGCCTATATGGCAGACTGTTCTCGAAATGCAGTTTTGAATGTCGCTTCTGCCAAGCAGATGATTGAGGTCTTGGCACTCATGGGCTACTCAACATTCGAGCTCTACATGGAAGACACCTATCAGATTGAGGGGCAGCCATACTTTGGTTACTTCCGCGGGGTTTATTCAGCAGAGGAGTTACAGGAAATCGAAGCCTACGCCCAGCAGTTTGACATGACCTTTGTGCCTTGTATCCAGACCTTGGCCCACTTGTCGGCCTTTGTCAAATGGGGGGTTAAGGAAGTGCAAGAACTCCGTGATGTGGAAGATATTCTCCTTATCGGCGAAGAAAAGGTTTATGATTTGATTGATGGGATGTTTGCCACTCTGTCTAAATTGCAGACTCGCAAGGTCAATATCGGGATGGATGAAGCCCACTTGGTTGGCTTGGGACGCTACCTTATCTTGAACGGTGTTGTAGACCGTAGTCTCCTCATGTGTCAACACTTAGAGCGCGTGCTGAATATTGCAGACAAGTATGGTTTCCATTGCCAGATGTGGAGCGATATGTTCTTTAAACTCATGTCAGCGGATGGCCAGTACGATCGTGACGTGGAGATTCCAGAGGAAACTCGTGTCTACCTAGATCGTCTCAAAGACCGTGTAACCTTGGTTTACTGGGACTATTATCAGGATAGCGAGGAAAAATACAACCGCAATTGCCGCAACCATCACAAGATTAGCCATGACCTTGCCTTTGCAGGTGGTGCTTGGAAGTGGATCGGTTTCACACCCAACAACCATTTCAGCCGTCTTATTGCTCTTGAAGCCAACAAAGCCTGTCGTGCTAATGACATCAAAGAAGTCATTGTAACGGGTTGGGGGGATAATGGTGGGGAAACTGCCCAGTTTTCTATCCTGCCAAGTTTGCAAATCTGGGCAGAACTCAGCTACCGCAATAACCTCGACCGTTTGTCTGCCCACTTCAAGACCAATACGGGTCTATCAGTTGAGGACTTTATGCAGATTGACCTTGCCAATCTCTTGCCAGACTTGCCAGGCAATCTCAGCGGGATCAATCCCAACCGCTATGTCTTTTATCAGGATGTTCTCTGTCCGATTCTTGATCGACACATGACACCTGAACAGGACAAGCCACACTTCGCTCAGGCTGCTGAGACGCTTGCTGCTATCAAAGAAAAAGCTGGCGCCTACTCTTATCTATTTGAAACTCAGGCCCAGTTGAACCAGATTTTAAGTAGTAAAGTGGATGTGGGACGACGCATTCGTCAGACCTACCAAGCGGGTGATAAAGAAAATCTGAAAGAAATCTCAAGAGAAGAGTTACCAAAACTTAGAAGTGAGATTGAAACTTTCCACAAGCTCTTTAGCTACCAATGGTTGAAAGAAAACAAAGTCTTTGGCTTGGATACGGTCGATATCCGTATGGGCGGACTCTTGCAACGCATCAAACGCGCAGAAAGCCGTATAGAGGCTTATCTGGCAGGTCAGATTGACCGCATCGAAGAATTAGAAGTCGAAATCCTTCCATTTAACGATTTTTATGGAGACAAGGACTTTTCAGCCACAACAGCCAACCAGTGGCACACCATTGCGACCGCATCGACGATTTATACGACTTAATACTCTTCGAAAATCTCTTCAAACCACGTCAGCTTCGCCTTGCCGTATAGATGTTACTGACTTCGTCAGTTTTATCTGCAACCTCAAAGCAGTGCTTTGAGCAGCTTGCGGCTAGCTTCCTAGTTTGCTCTTTGATTTTCATTGAGTATAAAAACAAGGACAGTGTCCCTTGTTCAGAGTGTTTCTCGTGAAACCTATTTCTTATAAAAAACTTCTCCACATAAAATAATTTGTGGAGTTTTTTCTATAATTAGTAGTTTAACCTAGCCTTCAAATAGGAGTATACTAATAATGTAATCGTTATCAAACCTAAAAATTCGATGAAATCAGTTTTTAGGAATAAAAAGGGAGGAAAGTATGAAAAAGTTTTCAAAGACCTTGAGAGATAACTGGATCTTTCTCTTGATGGTTTTACCAGGGGCACTCTGGTTGATTCTATTCTTTTACATTCCAGTATTTGGGAATGTGGTCGCCTTTAAAGACTACCATATGACCAGTAATGGTTTCATAGATAGTATTGTGAATAGTAAATGGGTCGGGTTAGATAATTTCAGATTCTTGTTTAGCTCAAAAGATGCCTTTATCATCACTCGAAATACCGTTCTCTATAATCTCGGCTTTATCTTTATCGGTTTGATTGTATCAGTAGGGATTGCCATCATCCTCAGCGAGCTCCGCTCTAAGAGAATGGTTAAGATTTTCCAAACGTCTATGTTGTTCCCTTACTTCCTATCATGGGTTATCATCAGTTTCTTTACAGATGCCTTCCTAAACATCGACAAAGGGGTTTTCAACCATTTTCTAACATCTATTGGCATGAAGGAAGTCAACTTCTACGCTGACTTAGGCATTTGGCCATACCTTCTCCTTTTCCTAGGTATTTGGAAAGGCTTTGGATATAGCAGTGTCATGTACTATGCGACGATCATGGGAATTGACCCAACCTACTACGAAGCAGCAACAGTGGACGGGGCCAGCAAGTGGCAACGCATTCGCAACGTAACCATTCCTCAGTTGACTCCACTTGTGACAGTCTTGACCATCCTTGCAGTCGGAAATATCTTCCGCGCAGACTTCGGTCTCTTCTACCAAATCCCACACAATGCTGGTCAGCTTTACAATGTAACCAACGTTTTGGACGTATATGTCTTTAATGGTTTGACTCAGACAGCAGATATCGGGATGGCTTCAGCAGCCGGTCTTTACCAATCCGTAGTCGGTTTGATTCTGGTTATCCTATCAAACTTGCTTGCAAGACGAGTCGATCCAAACTCAGCTTTGTTCTAGAAAGGAGGAGAATATGGCAGAAAAGAAAATTAAAAAAGAAAAAATCGATAATGTCGGCATTCACTCCTTCAGTAAGAAAGCAGATATCTTCTTTAGTATCATCTCTGGTTTGGTTGCTCTTTCTTGTATCTTGCCCTTTATCTTCGTTATCATCATTTCGGTGACAGACGAAAAGAGCATCCTCCAGTATGGATATAGCTTTTTCCCTTCGAAGTTCGGTGTAGATGGATTCCAGTTCTTAGCTCAGTTTAAAGATAAAATCCTCCAAGCGCTCTTTATCTCAGTTTTTGTAACCGTAGTCGGAACAGTGACCAACGTCTTCATCACGACAACTTATGCCTACGCCATCTCACGGACAACCTTTAAGTACCGCAGATTCTTCACGATCTTCGCTCTTCTTAGTATGTTGTTCAATGCTGGTTTGGTACCAGGCTATATCGTGGTCACTCGTTTGCTTCAACTTGGTGATACCGTTTGGGCCTTGATTGTTCCAATGCTTCTTTCACCATTCAACATCATCTTGATGCGTTCCTTCTTCAAGAAGACCATTCCAGAAGCTATTCTCGAATCTGCTCGTATCGATGGTGCCAGTGAAGCTCGGATCTTCTTCCAGATTTGTTTGCCATTGTCACTTCCAGGTATCGCAACCATCACGCTTTTGACAGCTCTTGGATTCTGGAACGACTGGTTCAACGCCCTTCTTTACATCAAGAGTGACAACTTGTATCCATTACAGTATTTGCTCATGCAAATCCAACAAAATATGGACTACATTGCAAAAGCAGTCGGCCTATCTGGCCAACTGGGAGTTGCTCTACCGAAAGAAACAGGTCGTATGGCCATGGTTGTGGTTGCAACCCTTCCAATTGCGATTCTCTATCCATTCTTCCAACGCTACTTTGTTAAAGGTTTGACAATCGGTGGTGTGAAAGAATAGCACTTGCTGAGAAACACCGTTTCTCCCTTCCCAACTTCATCTTAGTGACTGAAGTTACAAATCATTAAATCGTTTATAAGTTTAAAAATAAAAAAAGGAGTTTTTATCATGAAAAACTGGAAAAAATATGCTTTTGCATCTGCTAGCGTAGTCGCTTTGGCTGCTGGTCTTGCTGCTTGTGGAAATCTTACAGGTAATAACAAAAAAGCTGCAGATACTACTTCAGGTGAAAAACCTGTAATCAAAATGTACCAAATCGGTGACAAACCAGACAACTTGGATGAATTGCTAGAAAATGCAAACAAAATCATTGAAGAAAAAGTCGGTGCTAAATTGGATATCCAATACCTCGGATGGGGTGACTACAGCAAGAAAATGTCCGTTATCACATCATCTGGTGAAAACTATGATATCGCCTTTGCAGATAACTATGTTGTAAATGCTCAAAAAGGTGCTTATGCTGACTTAACAGAATTGTATAAAAAAGAAGGAGCAGAGCTTTACAAAGCACTTGACCCAGCTTACATCAAAGGGAACACTGTAAACGGTAAGATCTATGCTGTTCCAGTTGCAGCCAACGTTGCATCATCTCAAAACTTTGCCTTCAACGGAACACTTCTTGCTAAATACGGTATCGATATTTCAGGTGTCACTTCATACGAAACACTTGAGCCAGTCTTGAAACAAATCAAAGAAAAAGCTCCAGACGTAGTACCATTTGCGGTTACGAAGAACTTTATCCCATCTGATAACTTTGACTACCCAGTACCGAACGGACTTCCATTTGTTATCGACCTTGAAAGAGACACTACTAAGATCGTAAACCGTTACGAAGTGCCTCGTTTCAAAGAACATTTGAAGACTCTTCACAAATTCTATGAAGCTGGATACATTCCAAAAGACGTAGCAACAAGCGACACTTCATTTGACCTTCAACAAGATACTTGGTTCGTTCGTGAAGAAACAGTAGGACCAGCTGACTACGGTAACAGCTTGCTTTCACGCGTTGCTAACAAAGACATCCAAATCAAACCAATCACTAACTTTATCAAGAAAAACCAAACAACACAAGTTGCTAACTTTGTCATTTCAAACAACTCTAAGAACAAAGAAAAATCAATGGAAGTGTTGAACCTCTTGAACACAAACCCAGAACTCTTGAACGGTCTTGTTTACGGTCCAGAAGGTAAGAACTGGGAAAAAGTTGAAGGTAAAGAAAACCGTGTCCGCGTCCTTGATGGATATAAAGGAAACACTCACATGTCAGGTTGGAACACTGGTAACAACTGGATCCTTTACATCAACGAAAACGTTACAGACCAACAAATTGCAGATTCTAAGAAACAATTGGCAGAAGCTAAAGAATCTCCAGCACTTGGATTTATCTTTAACACTGACAGTGTGAAATCTGAAATTTCAGCAATCTCTAACACAATGCAACAATTCGATACAGCTATCAACACTGGTACTGTAGACCCAGATAAAGCTATTCCAGAATTGATGGAAAAATTGAAATCTGAAGGTGCCTACGAAAAAGTATTGAACGAAATGCAAAAACAATACGACGAATTCTTGAAAAACAAAAAATCATAAAATCGATTGATTTCGTGTATTCATTCCTAATTCCTAAAAATGTGATCACTGCCTTCCTTAGTTTTCTAGGGGAGGTAGTGATTTTTAGGATGTAAAAATGAAAACAGTGGTTCTGAGGGTTTATGCGATGTGATACACATGTATCTACAGGAGGTCTATCATGAAAAAATATCGTCTTCTTTTCAAAATGAGTGCTGTCTTCTCTTACCTATTTTTCGTATTTGGCCTTTCCCAGCTGACGCTTATTGTCCAAAACTATTGGCAATTTTCTTCCCAGATTGGCAATTTCTTCTGGATTCAAAATATCTTGAGTTTGCTATTTAGCGGAGTCATGATTTGGATTCTGGTTAAGACAGGCCATGGTTATCTCTTTCGCATTCCAAGAAAAAAATGGCTTTGGTATTCGATTTTGACAGTATTAGTGGTAGTGCTCCAGATCTCTTTTAACGTTCAGACAGCTAAACATGTTCAGTCAACTGCTGAAGGTTGGGCTGTATTGATTGGTTATAGTGGGACTAACTTTGCAGAGCTAGGTATCTATATAGCCCTGTTCTTTCTGATTCCACTGATGGAAGAGTTAATCTATAGAGGATTACTGCAACACGCCTTTTTTAAAGATTCGCGATTTGGCCTTGATTTGCTTCTTCCTTCCATTTTGTTTGCTCTCCCTCATTTTTCAAGTCTGCCTAGTCTGTTAGATATTTTTGTTTTTACAACATCTGGAATCATCTTTGCTGGTTTGACCCGCTATACCAAGAGCATTTATCCATCCTATGCGGTGCATGTGATCAATAATATTGTAGCGACATTACCATTTTTGCTGACTTTTTTACATAGGGTGTTTGGGTAAAATACTGGCACGAGAGTTAGGAATTATAGTGTTTCAATTTATAAGCGAATTTTAGGAGAAAAATGAGAATGACACCATTAAAATGGTTCGCTGGAGGTAGAGAAAGACGTTGTGAAGCCATGACCATCATTGACTATCTATTGGAAGATATAAAGGCTGCGCCTCAACTGACTCCCCTGAAAAATCAGTTAGTGATTTATCAAAAACGATTAGAGGATGATGGAACCTCTACTCCATTTATTCTAAGCCAAATGAACGTCGACATCTCACGTGTGTTGATTGATAACAAGCTAAGTTTGTCAGAAAGTCAAGCTAAGCAAATCAAAAAATTGAGAGAATTATCTGCGATTCGCTATGGTTACTGATAAAGTGCAGTGGCAGGTCTCTCTATACAATTTCCGGTCAAATAAATTGCATTCGTTTTCCCAAGTGGGTATACTAGTATAGTTGAATGAAAAATTCTGAAAATTCAAGAATAGAAAAGAGAACAAATCTTATGGCAAAAGATATTCGTGTCTTACTTTACTACCTTTATACTCCGATTGAAAACGCAGAACAATTTGCGGCAGATCATTTGGCTTTCTGTAAATCAATCGGCCTTAAAGGTCGTATCCTAGTCGCTGACGAGGGAATCAACGGAACCGTTTCAGGTGATTACGAAACAACTCAAAAATACATGGACTACGTTCACAGCCTCCCAGGAATGGAAGACCTCTGGTTCAAGATTGACGAAGAAAATGAACAAGCCTTCAAGAAGATGTTTGTTCGCTACAAGAAAGAAATTGTTCACCTTGGTTTGGAAGACAACGACTTTGACAACGACATCAACCCACTTGAGACAACAGGTGCATACTTGTCTCCAAAAGAGTTTAAAGAAGCCCTTCTTGACGAAGATACAGTTGTCCTTGACACACGTAACGATTATGAGTACGACCTAGGACACTTCCGTGGGGCTATCCGGCCAGACATCCGCAACTTCCGTGAGTTGCCACAATGGGTTCGTGACAACAAGGAAAAATTCATGGACAAGCGTGTCGTGGTTTACTGTACAGGTGGAGTTCGCTGTGAGAAATTCTCAGGCTGGATGGTCCGTGAAGGCTACAAAGATGTCGGCCAATTGCACGGAGGAATCGCAACTTACGGTAAAGATCCAGAAGTTCAAGGTGAGCTTTGGGATGGGAAAATGTACGTCTTTGACGAGCGTATCGCAGTCGATGTCAACCATGTTAACCCAACCATCGTAGGGAAAGACTGGTTTGATGGAACACCATGTGAACGTTATGTCAACTGTGGAAATCCCTTCTGTAACCGTCGTATCCTAACATCAGAAGAAAATGAAGACAAGTATCTCCGTGGATGCTCACACGAGTGCCGTGTTCACCCACGAAACCGCTATGTTTCAGAAAATGAATTGACACAAGCAGAAGTAATCGAGCGTCTAGCTGTAATCGGTGAAAGCTTGGATCAAGTCGCTACAGTATAAAGCAAACAGCCCTTAGGGGCTGTTTTTCTATGCTTTTTATCTAAAAATCTAAAATTTGTTTCTGTATCTTTCAGGAAAATAGGGTATACTATATGTAAACGATTTCAAAGGAGGCCGGTTATGGCGAAAACATTTTTTATCCCAAATAAAGAAAGCATTCTAGGACAACAGGAGGTCTTGACTGCCAAGTCCATCTTGTCCTTGGTGGAGGGTTTGGAGTCGCATAGCTATGATGCCGTCTATCTCCGTCAGCCCCTCAATCGTCTCGAATACATGGAGTGTGGGATTGTAGGCCAGTCGCAATTTCTCTTCAAGGTGAACTATGCGGATAGTCGAAAAGGCTATCAAGTGGTGATTCCTGACTTCATTACTAGAGCGGACTGGGAGATTGTAGAAGCTCTCCTCCAAGCCCTATCGAGCAAGTTGGGGCAAGCGGTAGAAGGGCTAGAAGGGTTTGACTTTGAAGCTTATTTCCGACAAACGGTCAAGCATTATCTAGCTGACAAAGTGGCTCGTCTAGTATACTGCCAAGGGCTCTTATCCCCTATCTATCTCAACAAGGAATACCTCGAGAGCTTTTTGGCTGAGGATGGATTGGCACGTTTTGAAGATCTAGTCAAGAAGGTTCAAGGCTCTGATGCCTACCTTGCCAGTGTGAAATTTTACCCGGATGCTCAAGGCAAGGTGCACGGTATCTATCACCTAGCCCAGGGAGTCAAGACGATTTTACCTAAGGAGCCCTTTGTGCCAGCACCCTATACCGAGCAGCTAGCAGGCAAGGAGCTTATTTGGGAGATTGACCTAGTGACGATTTCTGGTGATGGCTCAAAAGCAGAAGACTATGAAGCCATCGCTCGCTTGGATTATGCAAAATTCCTAGAGTCACTACCAGAAGCATTTTACCAGCAATTAGATGCTAATCAACTAGCAGTACAAGCCATTTTGGGAAAAGATTTTGAAGAATTGGCAAGCATCGAGTAGGTCTTGTTTAAAAAAGAGTAAGCATAAAAATCCCTGTCATTAACAAATGGCAGGGATTTTGGTTAAAAGAAGGTCAGGATGCGAAGGTAGTCCACTGTCAGCGCTAACTCTGCAATGAAGAAGGGTAAGAGAATAGCGCCATCAAGTAAGACAGCTAGCAAGAAACGATAAAATGGGTCAAGACTACTGGTTTTACTTGGCTTGCTAATCACAAAGAGATTTCCAAGGGCAAAGATGACCATGCTTAGAAGAGTGAGGATGCCAGCAAATCGTAAGCCACCAAAGAGTGCAAAGAAACTTGCTAGAGCTGTTAGGACAAGTGGGATAGCAAAGAGTCTACTATACCGATCAAAGGCTTCTTGGAATGTGAAGTCACTCTCCTGATCCAGCACACGTCGGACAGTAAAGCCTCCTAAAATGATGGAAAAGTAAAATAGAGCGCTAGCGACCAAGATAGAAAGGCCAGCAAAGAGATCTAAAGGAGGGAGCTGGTTAGGAGAACTATTAGCAATAGAAATCATATAGCCATAGTAGAGGTGCTTGATATGATAGATACTAAAGAAAAGGTTAATTGAGGATAGCAAAGTGAGCAGGGCAAAGACACTGTAACGATGCTTTTGGTCCGTAGTCTTGCTGGCAGTTGGTTCTTGGATAGCATCCAGTAGCCAAGTCCAAAACAGTGCGATTTCTTCTTTGAATCGAGCAGTTTTACGAGGGTCAATATCTGGGATATAGGGGCTTTCTAAAGCCTTGCTGAGGATACTTTTCTCTTTTGCAGGGGTTTCTGGCTTGTGTTCCTCTTCAGCTTTCCCTTCTCCCTCTTCCTTGGTTTGGGCTTCCTCAATCATTTCGGGAGCTTCCTCCTCATGTATTTCTAACTCTTTAGGTGAGACAGAAGTTTCTTCGCTTACTTGTGGTTCAGTTTCCACAGTTTCCGAAGTCTCTGGCTCGTTGGGCTGGATTTCTGATTTTGGCTGAGGTGATTTCTTCTCAAGATCGGCACTTTCAAACCATTCTTGTGTCATGGTGGAACCTCCTTTTTTTATGGTCGTTTCTATCTTTAGCCTAGCAGATGAAAGCGTTTTTGTCAATGGTTTCTAGACGAAGCAGAGTGCTCTTCTTTAGGTAGGTAGATATCTTGGTTGGCTTTTGCAATGAGTAGATCTTTGATATCTGCTTTTTCAGTTTTATAAGGGTTGGCAAGTTGATTCTCTTTTTGTCCACGATGTTCTTCTTTGGGTTTATGATAGATACCACCATGCTGAGAAGAAAGATCTAGATTGATACGGTCAGTCTCTTTCTGGGAGAGAATGAGGTTTAGAGTGGAATGGGCCTCTAGCTCAACCTTGCCGTGGACCTTGATATTCTCAGCATAGATGTGTTCCCTTTCCGTCTTGACCTGGCTATCTGTAAATTCGGTATCAAAGATATTGATGATATGAGGTGTCGTTAGTGTACTATTCTTGATAGAGCTTTCTGTTATTCTTAAGAGGTAGCCTTTTGTTTTGATTGTCGCATTTTCAAGATTGGCTTGACGAATATTGGTTTGTCCACGATTGGCTGAGACGGTGATCGCTTGCAGCCTTCTTCCTTTGGGGAGGGAGAGAATGACTTCGTCAAAACGGTGAGAATAATTGCTGGCAATACGAAGTAGGCCTTCGATTCCTGAACCTAGAAAGCGATGTTGGGAGGCTTGTTTGTCAGTGACGCTCAGTGTTTTGTCACTCATGCCAGTAGTCAGATCGTGACGACCAGACACGGAAGGATGATAGGTGATATGGATCTTGTCATCTACAGACTCTGTGATGGTTAGGCTATGTTCTTCAAGAGTCAAATCAAGTTTTTCCACTTCATTTCCAAAGGTCACTTCTTCGATACGATTGTCATAGACGGGGTCTTTTGACAT